>JAYSST010000598.1:0-7330 GCA_043720435.1 Bdellovibrionales bacterium | reverse complement strand
ATGCAGCGACACGCTTTTCCCAGCCTTTTGCCATTTTCCGGTCTGTCTTCACTTTCAGATCTAAGGGCTGCTGTTGCAAGTTTAAGATGTTCATTGCACCTTCCGAGTCGAGGTCCGAAGACAGCCATTCATTGAACGAACTTTGCTTCAAGATAACCGGCTGACGATGATGTCCGATAGTTCTTACGAATTCGCACGGCTGATCCATGATGATTGAGAAACCGCGGTACTGTTCGCCAGTCTTGGAATCTTTTGAAACTTCATAGATTCCGGCAGCAAAAAACATGTCGGTTGTCTTTTCTTCGAACTCGACCATTTCGCCCGCGTGTATTCCGGTGTAAATGGGTTCAACGAAACCAGTCATCGGCACAAGGCACCGAGTTTCCTGAAGCGGCTTCTTCCACGTGGGTTTTTCCGCAATCGATACGATGCGATCATTGCGGGGATCATAATCATAGAGCCTGGCGTTGAACGTAGCGTACTTCACCGACGGTGGTTTGAGGGAAAACTGCATTGGCTCAACGCGCATGTCTTCACCCAAAACAACGGGAGCAACTCCGAAAAGTTTTATGCGCGGACGGTATACGTTTTCAGAATCGCTTTCGCCGTACCGCTTTAGGTACTCACGAATCTCGACGGGTTCTTTATTCACTTGGTATTCGGCACACATGTTGGTCATCAATATGCACCCGGCCGCGCGATTTGGGAATTTTTTAGTCATTTCACCTCAAGACGAGTTCAATGCTGCCTCGTATTCGGCTTGAAACTCTCGATAACTCCGTCTGTTTTCGCTACGGTTTTTGCAACGCGCTGATTGACGTCAGAGATTTGAAAACTTGCGGAAGGAACTCGGATGACACTTAATACTGAAGTAGACGGAGATCAGGCCCAGCAGCGAAGTCGAGTTGTCGAGTCAGCTACGTCGCAATCCTTAGGCATACCAACGCGACCTCGCCGCGATGTATTTGTCCGACAGTTTCCCGACCTTCCTGCCGCGAAACACCCGATGTCGACGACAATTGCTCGACCGCAGTCGGAAGTTTTCGCGATCTTGAGGAACGTCGGAAATTTTCCCATGTTTTTCGAGAACCTTGAGCGTGTAGAAATTTTGAATCATGAAATATCCAACTGGCACTTCAAAGGTGAAGAAGATTATTCGGTTCCGATCCAAGTCCGATCTGGCTTCGACGGGGATTTACTTGTCTGGAAATCCCTCGATGCGGCGGGATTTGTTTATACGCTGGCAATTCATTTAGAGCCGGCTCAGTACGGGCGGGGAACCGTTGCACGACTCATCGTTACCTATGATGCCACCAGCGGTGCTATCGCCAGCATTTTCGAGAAAATGTTTGGCGGTGACGCTACGGTACTTTCCAAGAAAAATCTGCAGCGACTAAAAGCCTTTTGCGAAACCGGAAACGTTCCGACGACGGATGGGCAGCCGAGCGGTCGAGATGAAGACCTCATCGTTCCCCTCAAGCATTAACGAACCACAAGCGTTTGAAGCGCAGGGAAGGTACATGTGAAAGCACTTTGTTGGGAAGCGAAACAGGATGTTGCCGTCAAAAATGTGAGAGAGCCGAAAATTTTGAGACCCGACGATGCAATTATTCAAATCACGTCGGCGGCGATTTGCGGATCCGATCTGCATCTCTACAATGGATATGTTCCGACGATGAAAAAGGGAGACATCCTAGGTCATGAGAACATGGGCATTGTGGTCGAAGTCGGCCCAATGGTTGAGAAGCTGAAAGTCGGGGACAAGATTGTTGTGCCTTTCGACATTGGCTGCGGCAAATGCCACCACTGTGAAGTAGAAGAATATTCGGCGTGCGACAACTCGAATCCAAACCGCTACATGGCCGATGCGATTTATGGACACGGTGGTGCAGGCCTGTTTGGTTTTTCCCATATGAACGGTGGCTACGCAGGCGGGCAAGCCGAGTTTCTTCGAGTTCCCTACGCCGACACGAACTCGTTGGTCGTTCCGAACGATATTGATGACGATAAAGTTTTATTTCTTAGCGACATTTTTCCGACGGGGTTCATGGCCGCACAAAACTGTAATATCAAGCCCGGTGATACCGTCGCGGTTTGGGGTGCAGGTCCGGTTGGGCAGATGGCAGTTCGAAGTGCATTTTTGTTGGGCGCAGAAAGAGTTATCTGCATCGACCATGTGCAATCACGATTGAGACTCGCTGAAGCGGCTGGGGCGGAATGTGTAAACTTCGACGAAACAGAAGACGGCATTCTCGATGAGATCGGTTTTCTTACAGGAGGCGTAGGTCCCGACTCGTGTCTTGATGCCGTGGGACTCGAAGCGCACGGCCACACCGTGACCGCTATCGTAGACCGCGCGAAGGCAGCAGTCGGGCTTGCGACGGATCGGCCGGACGTTCTTCGACAAGCAATTCAGTCTTGTCGAAAAGCGGGTACGGTTTCAATTCCTGGAGTGTACGCTGCGTTCCTCGACAAGGTTCCGTTCGGGGCCGCATTTGCAAAGGGTCTAAAGTTTAACATGGGACAAACGCACACGCAGCGCTACATGGCTCCATTACTTGATTTGATTCTTGAAGGTAAGATCGATCCGTCGGTGATCATCAGTCATCGCATACGAATTGATGACGGACCTGAGGCTTATCGAAAGTTCCACGAGGATAAGGAAGAAGTGCGCAAAGTCGTTATTAAAATGCATTGATGCGAATTACAGTTTCGAAATCGCCCATGCGATCGGGAACAAGACTATTTGGTGAAGCATGTAAAACAAAATATTAAATGCAAGATTAAAAAACAAACCCAGGATTTTGGAAACAAAAAATAAGTGCAGACAGAGATGATTAAAGCACATGCCCCGACTCGCAATTAACGACTGTGAAAACGTTTTGAAGAGTAACGAACGCTCGCTAGCGCAAGACCGACACCGACTAGGCTAGTGAACAACGTCATGATGAGAGCTCGAAACGCGAGCCAGCCAAGGTCGGTGAAGATCGAAGCAGAAGTGGTATATAACCATCAAGACCATTGTGATTCCACGAATCGTATCGAACAACGGTGCTCTGGCTTCCGGCTGGTGCGAGAACATTGCTAGGGTAACAAGCTCGTGTCGCGCAAAGAACTGCGATCTGGCAGTGATGCGGCGATCATCGCAATCGCAAGCGAAGCGAAGATGACATACGTGGTTGCTTCGTTGGATAGCATGGCAAGCATGAAGCCGTTGATCGCCATTGCCTCAAGAAAAACCAATTTTAGTATGTGCGACATCATGAACTTTTGCGCTGGAATTTGGCCGGCCCCAGTATCCTTTAAAATTAGTTTTGGAATCACGAGGTGCATGGCGAAAAACACGATTCCCATTAGCGAAAGGCCTTGAGCAAGCGGATTCGATGCCAAGTTAGTTTTCATCAAATCGAAATCTAGCTGCAGTTTGCCGGTCATTTTCAGAAGCAGACCAAGCATGAATATAGAACTCATCATCGCGAATGAGATAATTTTCGCTGTGAAGACGGTTTGCTGCTGAGACTTGTCGTCGGTCGGTGTGATGGGTTGCATACGAATAGAGTGGCGAATGCTATACTTAAAGTCCATTGATGCCGCATAATGACCCGGTGAGACTAGAAACCGTGAGCAATCCGACGACACCGCAGAATTTCTTGTTACCTGAGCGACCGCACGATGGTCACAAAGGAACTTTTGGTCGCGTACTCATCATCGGTGGAAGTGCTGGTATGATTGGTGCTCCGGTTTTCGCAGGAACCTCTGCGCTTAAAATGGGTGCCGGTCTTGTAGAAATTGCGGTTCCGAACACGATTTTAACTGCGGCACTATCGATAACTCCTGAATTAATCGGAGTCGATTCGGGCGCCATCCGAGAACTGAAAAGTGCATGTGCAAAAGCGGATGCAATTGTGATTGGACCCGGCCTTGGCCGATCGAATGTCGCGGAAAAAATGGTTCGCAATGTTATTACTCTTAGAAAAAAATTGGTTATCGACGCGGATGCGCTCGCTGTCTTAGCAAAATTCGAGGCGTGGCCCCGAGGCGCGAACGCCGAAGCTGTGCTGACGCCTCATCCCGGAGAAATGGCGACGCTCATGCATCGAACCCAGATTCCGTTCGATTCGTCTTCTCGAAGAAAAGTGGCTATCGACTGCGCACGGAAGTTCGGACAGGTGGTCGTGCTGAAGGGGCATGAAACTGTCGTGACTGACGGTAAACGCATTTTCATTAACAAAACCGGCGATACCAGTTTGGCAAAAGCGGGCACCGGCGATTTGCTTAGTGGAATGATCGGTTCCTTGCTAGGGCAAAACATGAATTGTTTTGAGGCTGCGTGTCTCGGCGTTCACCTACATGGGCGCGCTGGCGAAATCGCGGGCGGAAAACTTGGCCCGCGTTCTGTTATGGCAAGAGATGTGATCGATGCAATCTCGGAAGCGATTCGACGGCACGTTCGAAAACGTTAAGGACAAACGCAGTTCGCAGTTGTGTCCGCGCATGTACCCAGGCCAACGACATCTTGGGCGCGAGCCATGCCGTTGAGTGCTTTCACGTGGTCTGCTGTGAAGCCTGCCGGGGTGTAAATCGCGCAGAAGTTGAACGCGGCCGGCAGAGAGCTGCATGTGCTCGAGATACTACTGAAAGACGCCGCACCAATACTTGCTCCTGAGGCCGTGAGCGCAGCAATGGCCAAAGTCATTCCAGTTCCGATTTCACGGGCAGTTGCGTCCGGAAGCATCGCAGTATTGCAAGTGCTGAAGCCCGCGTCGACGGTACCGTCGTGATTAAGATCGCCATAGGTGCCTAGCGCAGATCCGATTTTCGCGAGTGACAGCATCGCAAGCATCACGTTTTCATCGCCTGTGAGATCGGTGAACACGTTCGTCGGCGCAAGCGTCCGCATCCATCGTTCACCCTCAATGCAATCTGCAATGTCACCCGAGGTTGCGTTTCTGAAATTAGAAAGTAAAAGCGGGAATAATCGCGAACCTGGGTTGTCCGCGATTTGCTGCACGAGTGTTAAAAACGAAAGACCACACCGGCCAGCGTAGGCCGAGGCGATTGTTGCAACGACGTCGCGCTTGGCTTTGTACGAAGTGCTCAGCGAGAGAAGTTTTGTGATCGCGGCATCGTAATTCGCGGCATCAAGGTCGCGTTGCGCAGCGAAGTAAACCGCCTCGTTTGTGCTCCGCTGTGCTGTTTCTTGAAACGCGTTTGGACAACCAGTGAGACTCACTGTGAGAAAAATCAGAAAGAAAACCGTCGTGATAAATGATCTCATATTGTTACATTTAGTGTATCAAGCTAGCGCAGCTCCCACAATCCGCCGCGGCTCAGGCTGGTCCTCTAGTGGGTTTACCCAATCTTTGGTCACGAATGCGAGGGAAAGTGTCGATAAATTATCATGTCGACCACCCCTCTCAAATCATTGAAATTTGTAATGCTAGCGCTTTTGGCGCTACTCGCTGGCTGCGGTGGTGGCGCCGAAGAAGGCAACGTCGATGTGGTTGCCCCACCCCCAGCCGTTCGTCCAGTCACTCTTGCGGTCGCCCCTTTTTCAATTCAGGAAGGTGCGAGCGGTAGTGTCTTGTTCATGCTGTCTCAACCCCTCACGACGGCACTCACTTTTACGTGGACGATCAGCGCAATATCCACCTCGCCGGCTTCTGATTTTTCTACACTCACGGGTTCGATGACAATTGCTGCGGGTGCGACCTCTGTCACCCTCGCTAATCCCACCATCAACGATTCGATTGTCGAAGCTGATGAAACTTTTCGACTCACGCTGTCTCAGGCGACTGGTGCGACGGTTACGTTGGGAAGCCCGGCCGACTTTACGATTGTGAACGATGACTTTGTGGCTTCAGTCATGCTTGTTTCTTCGTCTCAAGCGAACGGAAGTTATGGAGCAGGGGCGATTGTTTCGATATCAGTCCAGTTTGATAATGCAGTCACGGTCACTGGTTCGCCAACGCTGACACTCGAAACCGGGTCGACTGACCGGATTGCCGTGTATGTCGGCGGCTCGGGTACATCGACATTGCTTTTCAATTATACAGTTCAGAGTGGCGACGGCGCTGGTGATTTAGATTATCTCTCAACGTCGGCGTTGTCTGCAGCTGGCGGTTCTATTCTCGACGCCAGCATGGGAACGAGCGCAACGCTCACTTTGCCTTCTCCTGGTTCAGCGGGCTCGCTTTCATCATTCAAAGCACTCGTTATCGATACGTTTGCTCCGGTTGTGACTGGAGTGTCTTCGTCGATGGCAAATGGAACTTATAAAGCAGGAGTTTCAATTCCGATTACAGTTACATTTTCGGAGCTCGTAAACGTAACGGGTACTCCGACGATCACACTCGAAACCGGAACAACTGATCGTGTCGTAAACTTTTCGAGCGGATCGGGCAGTACGACCCTCACATTCAATTACGTCGTACAAGCTGGCGATACGACTTCGGATCTCGAAGTGGTATCCACCACGGCTCTCTCGCTCGCGGGCGGCACCATTCGTGATCCGGCTCTTAACAATGCAGTGTTAACACTTGCGAGTGCCGGTGCTGCCGGATCTTTGAGCGCTTCAAAAGCGCTCGTGATTGATACCACCGCACCCTCGATTACGGGTGTCAGTTCGTCAGCCATCGACGGCGGCTTCAAGGTAGGCGCGGTTCTGCCGATCCTCATCACGTTTAGTGAGAGTGTCATCGTCACCGGTACACCGACGCTAACGCTCGAGACGGGCACGATCGATCGAGCAGTAATTTTCTCGGGTGGTTCGACAACTTCGGTTCTGGCATTTAACTATACGGTGCAGAGCGGAGACACGGCGAGCGATCTTGATGTAGTCTCGGCTGCGGCACTCGCTTTAGCGGGTGGCACAATCGGCGATGCTGGCGCAAATGCGGCTGTGTTGACCCTTCCGATCGGAGCCGGTGCCGGAGCCCTCGCGTTGCAAAAAAACCTGCTGATCGACGGGAACATACCGACTGTGCTGTCCGTTACTTCTTCAACGACGAACGGCTATTACAAAGAAGCCGGCGTGATTGATATTGAGGTTTCGTTTAGTGAAAGCGTCGCAGTTTTAGGAACACCGCAACTCGTGCTCGAGACGGGCGCGGTCGACCAAACCATTAACTATTTTAGTGGAACGGGAACCACGACTTTGATTTTCCGATACACGGTGCAGGCCGGCGATACATCGGCGGACCTTGATTATTTGACGACGACAGCGCTGACATTGAATTCGGGTACGATACGAGATGCCGTTTTGAACGATGCGATTCTAACGTTGCCGTCACCGGCCGCTGCGGGTTCACTCGGCTCGAACAAAAACTTT
>JAYSST010000597.1:0-2880 GCA_043720435.1 Bdellovibrionales bacterium | reverse complement strand
CGCTAGGCGAGCGGATGAAAATGGAGATCATCGGCTCGTTGCTTCACCAACCTGAAGTGCTGTTTCTCGACGAGCCCACCATCGGCCTCGATATCATCGCACAGACGACCATTCGCGAGTTTCTGGCAAAATATGTGCGTGAGAGAAAGCCGACAGTGATTCTGACAAGTCACTATATGGATGACATCTCGCTGCTTGCTGATCGGCTATTGTTGATCAGCCAAGGAAGGATCGTATACGACGGCAGCGTTAAGGAATTTACCGGCAAAGCGGAGTCAAGACAGACGCTTTCACTGAAAATTCTGAATCCTCCGACTCATGATATAAACATTGCGGGGCTGTTTACCGTCGAAGCCGGCGCACTCGCGATCAAACAAGAATTGCCAGCGCACGCGATCGGCGACGTGCTGCATGCCCTGATGACAGTGAGCAAAGTTCAAGAAATCAAAATAGAAGAAGTAGAGTTCGAAGATGTTATTCGTTCGTTCATGGAACAAGATGCTCGCATGCGCGCAACTGGCCGCGCTCCAACAGCTTGAGTACCGATTCAATCTGATTGCGGACACGATGATTCAGCCGTTAATCGTAAGTCTCGTCGAGATGACGATTTGGCTCGCGTTTTTCGCTTCCACTGGCCAATCGACGCTAGCCGGGTTCGGTCGAGAGTCCTATTTAGCCTATGCACTTTGGGCCGCATTTATCTCGCGTGTTTCGACAAGCTGGATGTACGAATCGATGATGATCGAAGAGGTTGAAAGCGGTTCGATAAATTCGATTCTTGTCCGTCCCATTACATTCTTCGAATACTACCTCGGTCAATTGATGGGATACAAAGTTTTGACCACTTCGATTTCGTTGATGGCGCCGATTGCCGCTTGTTTGATTTTCCAACTCCCGGTCGATTTGCTGAAGCTGCCGCTTGCTCTTACTCTGGTTTTTTATTTTCTTATTTTAGTTCACATCTTCAGCATCGTCATAGCTTCGCTCGGCTTTTTCTTTACCCGCGTTCACCATCTTACAGTTGCGAAAAACATCACGCTCTGGATGCTGACTGGTGAATTCTTCCCGCTCGATATTGCGCCCGAACCGTTTCGATCGATTCTCATTGCCCTTCCGTTTTCAAGCGCAGTGTTTCGACCGGTGGGCTATATGACCGGCCGATTGCCAATCGAGACGATTTGGAATGGTTTCTTCTCGGTTACCTGTGGCATTTTAGTTGTCGCGCCGATTGCCGCGTACATGTGGAATACCGGACGTAAAAGGTATTCGGGAACGGGAGCATGAGCTTAAAAACCGTTCGAAAATATTCAGGCCTGCTAATTTCATTCTTTAAAGCGAGTTTGATCTCAGAGCTAGAGTATCGATTCAATATCGGGGCACGCATCGTGACCGATATCCTCTGGTACGTAGCCCAGCTTTCGGTTTTTGAAGTTTTGTTTCGACACACGAGCAGTCTCAACGGATGGACTTTGTCCGAAACCAGAGTTTTTATGGGCTGCCTTTTTGTTACAGATGCACTTTACATGATGTTGTTTTCTGAGAACTTAGATCGGATGGGCGAGAAAGTGCGTAAAGGCGATCTTGATCTGTTGCTAGTGAAACCTGTGAACTCACAGTGGATGCTGAGCTTTCAGAAAGTTTCAGTCGCTTACTTGGGAAATCTTGCTATCGCGTTCGCCTGGCTCGCCTGGTCACTTTCACAGATCGACGGTTTTAATTGGCTTAATATCGGATGGCTCGTGTTCACCATTCCCATTGGCGTTTCGATCATCTATGCAATTCGGTTTATGACCTCCGCAACTTCCCTGTTTTTCACACGTGCGGACGCAGTCAATTACATCTGGTATCAAGTGTATCGACTTGGGACGAGACCAGATAACTTGTACCCCGCAATTCTTCGCTATGCAGTTTTGAGCGTGATCCCGATTGCCTTCCTTGCCAGCGTTCCAGCGCAGATCATTTTGGGAAAAACTGGACCCGCTTGGTTGATTTGGGGGGCTTGTCTGGGAGCCTTCCTCATCTATCTTTCGTCCCGAGTTTGGAATCGGGGGCTTCGTGCTTATAGCTCCGCAAGTTCTTGATCAAAAACGCCGATAAAATCGCATATGGCAATGCTAGATCGCTACAAAAAAACGGGCGGCTTCAACCAATTACTAACGCTGCTTGAAACCTGTGGCCCGCAGAAAAAACAAAAGTTTCTCGAAATCATTCGCCTTGAAGATTCGCGATGGGCAGATGCACTTGAAGCGAAAATGATCAGCCTCGAGCGCTTTTTCAAGTGGAATGACTCGGCGGTTTCAGAAGTCACCGGCGCGATGCTTGAAATTAATGTGGCCACGATTTTAACGGCGATGCCTGAGCATAGTGAACGCATTCTTGCAACACTTGCGCATACTAAGAAAAAGCGAGTTCAAGAAGTCGCTGAAGCAACAAGACCGACGGCTGATGGAATCGCTACGTCAGTTCATAAATTATACGAAACGATTCGTCGTCTCACGAATGAGGGCGTGCTTCGTCTCGACAAAATTGATCCTGACATGTACGTCCCCGAAGATATTGAAGATCGGTTGAAACAAGGGAAATCCATCCAAGGAGTTATCTCTGCCGCTGACTCCTTAGCTAAAGCAGTTCGATCAATTCCGGAAGATGCAGGACCCGAAACTGCGCTCTTGCACATAGTCAGGTCGATGACGCCGCCACCCAGCGCCGCCCCTTCGGCGCCAGCGGCACCAAGAGACGCGACAGTTTACGAGCAAGAAAACGTGCTGCTAAAAAAGCGAGTGAAGTTGTTGCAGGAAGAAAACGATGCAATCCGACAAGACCTCGTCAATATTCAGGCGCGACTTGATCAGATCAGGAAGCTTGCGTAGCAGGCATTAT
>JAYSST010000596.1:0-1174 GCA_043720435.1 Bdellovibrionales bacterium | reverse complement strand
TCCGCATCAAGTACGAACCAACGGTCCGGTTCTTCGCGCACCTGTTCTAAAAACCCGGTGCGGACTCGTTCATGAAAATCGTCGGCCTCTTGCTCCATCCGATCGAGGGATTTTCCCGCGGCCTCGATCGCGCGAAGGTTTTGCCGACGACGACTGACTTCGACTGTGAGATCGAGAAGGACGACAAGTTCGGGCCGAAAACCTTGCTCGGCAAATCGATTGAGCCGATCGATTTCAGCGCGGTCGAGGCCGCGCGCGAAACATTGAAACGCAACCGTCGATTCGCTGTAACGATCGCACAAAACCCATTCGCCAAGCGCTAAAGATGGTTTGATGACCCTCGCGACGTGCTGAGCGCGGCTCGCTTCGTACAGCAAAACTTCGGTCGCTGGCACCGGCGACTCCTCACCTGTTCTCAAAATGAGACTACGGATATCTTCAGCGAGCGGAGTGCCGCCGGGTTCACGTGTGACACGCACTTTGACCGAACGCGCTTCGAGCTCAGCCATTAGTCCGGCAATCAGGGTGCTTTTCCCGGACCCATCCAAACCTTCGAAGGACAAAAATCGCATACGGTCCGTCTCCGCTGATTATGCACGGCGTTAAGGCTCACCTACCGCCAGTTAAGTTCCGATAAAGCCGAGTACAGTCGCTCGCCAATGGAGGCTTTTTGACCGCGCCGACCCAGCCCTCGGAAACGCGTATACTTCTCGCTGAGGAAACTCAGTTTGTCTCGGACAAACTGCGTGACGCGCTTATCGAACGCGGTTTCCAAGTACAGACGGCCGTCAGCGGTAAAGAAGCCGTCGAAATGGTCCACGAATGGCGTCCACATTTTGTGCTGTACGACATGGTGATGTCTGATCTCGTCGGGCCGGCTTTCCTGGCAAGACTCAAAGCCGATGACCTGCTCGCGAGTGACAAAATAAACAGTGATCGGTCGCATGTCTTCGTCATGTCATCGCATAACTCGACAGCCAATGTGAAAGAGTGCCTCAAAGCCGGCGCGAGCGATTATTTGGTGAAGCCGATCAAGGTCGAAGATCTCGTCAGCCGCCTTATTTTGCATATGCAAATTAAGCGGCAGCTAACCGAGGCGCGTGCTGGCGATTTGACAGAGAGCGGACGCGCTTTGCACTATATGCATCTCACGGAACTCCTCCTGCGCGAGAGT
>JAYSST010000595.1:0-7354 GCA_043720435.1 Bdellovibrionales bacterium | reverse complement strand
AAAACGGATTCCGCGGTTCGTATGACCCACTTGCCGACGGGAATCATCGTTCAATGTCAAAACGAACGTTCACAACACTCGAACCGCGATCGCGCGATTAAGATGTTGAAAGCGGCAATGTATGAACGCGAAGTCGAAGCGAAGAACAAAGCAAAAGACGAAATGAACTCGGTGAAAAAAGAAGTGACGTGGGGATCGCAGATTCGCTCCTATGTCATGCATCCTTACCAGCTGGTGAAGGATCACCGCACGCTTCACGAATCAAGTCAGGTCCACAGTGTGATGGACGGCTCGCTGGATGATTTCATCTATGCGTATTTGAAAAATCCTATCAACGATCGTGCGGCATCATCGTCAATGCCTGGCGACGAGTAACGTGAATTTACGACTGTGGCTGGCATCACGTTTTTTAACTCACGGTCCTGCGGCGCCGCTCGCCGGGGCACTCACGACCGAATCGAAACCATCCTGGCTTAAAAAAATCTTTTTTCTGGTAGGCAGCCTCGGGCTTCCCGCTATTCTCTCGATTCTAGGACTCGCCATCGGAGTTGCCTCGCTAACCGTCGCGATGGCGGTTGTGAGCGGTTTTGAATCCACTTTAAAGGGCGCACTGATCGATGTCTTCGGTCACTTGCTGGTGGTGAAAATGGGGGACGAGCCTATTTCCCTTGAAAAAGCGACCGAGAAACTTAAAACGTCGTTGCCAGATTTTACTGGGGTTACGCCTTTCATCACGCTTGAAGCGATCGTCGTTGGCCAACAGAAATTGAATGGAGTCATCATTCAAGGTGTTGATGCCGCATCGGTCGACTCTGTTTTGCGTTTGAGAGAACGCGTTGTTCGCGGTGAATTCGTTCTCGGACGCACGACAAGCGACCCGGCCGAAGTTCCAAAAGCGCTTGTTGGCAAGGCGCTAGCGAAACGTTTCGGTCTTGAACTTGGAGAGCAATTCAAGGCGGTATTGCCTCGCCCGAGTCCACGCGACACCGCTGCATTTCTATCTACGGTCGCAACCTTTGAAGTTTCGGGCATCATTGATTTCGGAAAAGCAGATTATGACGAGAGAACCGTCCTTACGTCGCTCGCTGAGGCTCGCATTCTTGGCAATTTGAAAGCGCCCTTCACTGGTTTGAGAGTCAAACTGCGAGATGCAGATCGTGCTCCGCAGGCCGCGGTAAATTTGACGAGGGCCCTCGGGCCGTCTTGGTGGATCACCGATTGGTCGGAGGGTAATAGAAATCTATTTCGCGCCATCGAGTACGAACGAATTCCTATTTTTCTCGTGATTCTTATCATGGTGATCGCGGCGAGTTTCAACGTGGCTAGCAATATTTCAATTGGGGTTCTTCGACGAACTCCTGACATTGCAATCCTGCGCGCTCTCGGATTTTCAAAGCGAGACGTTGCAGCGCTCTTTCGGACTCAAGGTTTGCTCTTTGGAATTCTCGGAGTCCTTGCCGGACTCGTGCTAGGAGCCATTATGGCCGGGATTTTTGTTTGGGCAGAAACGACGTTTCAGCTGTTGCCTCCAGAAGTTTATAAGTTGAATAACATCGGTGTGGAATTCAAGCTGCTCGATATGTCGATCGTCGTGATCACGGCCATTGCCATTTGCTTAGTAGCTTCACTGAGTCCAGCAGCGCGCGCAGCGAATCTTGATCCCGTGGAAGGACTTCGACGTGAGTAAAGTTCCAAGCACCTTTAGCAGCGAAAGTCTTTTAGTCGCGCGCGGAGTAACGAAGTCTTATCCGATGGCGGGCGGTCGTCTCGAAATCTTGAAGGGCATCGATCTCACTGTTGAAAAGGGCGAGGCGATTAGCATCGTCGGTTCCAGTGGTGCCGGAAAAAGTACGCTTTTGCATATTCTCGGAACGCTCGATCGACCGACGCTCGGTAAGGTTTTGCACCGAGGTTTGGACCTTACAAAATTGACCGACGACGAACTCGCAAAGCACCGAAATGCGACGATGGGGTTTGTGTTTCAGTTTCACCATTTGCTGGCCGAGTTTTCGGCGATCGAAAACGTTGCAATGCCTTTACGCATCGGCGGAGATACTCCGGCGGTAGCATTGCAAAAAGCCGAGGCACAATTGATTCAAATGGGCTTAAAAGACCGTCTGCATCATAAACCGAGCGAACTGAGTGGTGGCGAACAGCAACGTGTCGCGATCGCCCGTTCCATCGTGCGAAAACCCGAGATTCTCTTTGCAGATGAGCCCACTGGGAATCTCGACACCCAGAACGCGGCGCGCATTCAGGAACTGCTCTTCGATCTTCAAAAAAGCATGGGCCTCACGCTGGTGGTAGTGACCCACGACACTGCATTTGCATCGCGATTTCCACGTGCGTTGCGAATGCGCGATGGTCAGTGGGAGCAGAGGAATATTTGACCGCGCTTCCGGGATCGTACTAGTCTAACGTCCTAACGTTTCCGCTGTTTACGACACCATGCAAGAGGGCTTCAACCTGAACCGCACCCTGAAATCCCTTCTGAATTCCGGTTTGAATGCTCCTATCACGATGTTGATGGTTTTTTCGATCACGCTTTCCGTGAACGAAACTTCGGGTCAGTCGAGTCCACCTGTAAAGCCCGCGGCACGGCGGGCAGCAAAACCTGCGGCGACGAAGCCCGCGGTTCGGCCTAGTGTACGCGCGCGAAACGTCGCCAAAAAAGTTTCGAAAGGTCTGCCCAAATCGGCGGTCGTCGCTCGGGAATTGAACGGTCCTGTCGTTCAGAAGATCGTCGTTAAAGGAAACAAGAAAATTGAGACCGACGCGGTCATCGCGAAATTGGCGACAAAGCAAGGCGATGCGTTCTCGACTGAGAAGGCGCGACAAGATTTAGATTTGTTATTCAAGACGGGCTTTTTCTACAACGTAAAGATCGAGCGCGATGCGGTTGAAGGCGGATTACAGATATCGTACTCGGTCGTTGAAAAACCGGCTGTTGTCGAGATTTTATTTGTCGGCAACAGTGAGATCGATTCGTCGGAACTTACGACGACGACGGCGATGAAACCTTACGAAATTTTAAATAACGGCAAAATTCGTGATGCCGTCGACAAGATTCAAAAGCTTTATGAAGACAAAGGTTTCTTTCTGGCGCGAATCACGCCGAAGATTGAACCCGCTGGCAAAGATGGTCTCGGCGAGCAAGCCGTGAAACTGACGTTCGAAATTCAAGAAAATGCCAAAGTAAAAGTGAAGCGCATCACCATCCTCGGGAACAAACATATTCCCGATGGCAAAATCAAGGGCCTGCTGCAGACGCAAGAAGGCGGATTCTTCAGTTTCATTTCTTCGGCAGGTTCTTATAAACAAGATTCGTTCGACCGAGATGTTCAGCTGATCAACTATCTTTACTTCAACGAAGGTTACGTTCAGATCAAGGTGGATCGCCCGCAGGTTTATGTAACTCCTGATAAGAAGGGGATTTACATCACCGTTCGCGTCGAAGAGGGAGAACGTTTCAAAGTCGGTACAGTAGATTTTGCTGGCGACCTGCTCTTTCCGCGTGCAGAGCTCGACGAGGCCGTCGAAATCGACACCGCTGGTTGGTACGCGCACGAAACTTTATTGAAAGACATTCGAACGATTCAGGCGAAGTACGGAGACCTTGGCTACGCCTACGCTAACGTCATCCCGCGCACTCGGACTCGCGATAAGGATCAAGAAGTCGATCTGACGTTTGAGATCGACAAAGGCAACAAAGTTTATTTCGGCAAGATCAACGTCGTCGGCAATGCGAAGACGCGCGACAAAGTAGTTCGCCGAGAGTTGTTGGTACAAGAGGGCGAACTTTATAATGAAACTCGTCGTCGTGAATCGCTCGAGAACGTAAAACGTCTGGGTTACTTTGACGACGTTAATTTCAACGCTTCGACTCCAAGCGAGAGCCAAGACCTAATGAATATCGACATCGTCGTGAAAGAGCGCAACACCGGCTCTATTCAAGTCGGCGCCGGCTACTCGACGTACTCAGAATTCATTTTCAATGGTCAGGTCAACCAGATCAACTTACTCGGAAAAGGTCAGCGCCTCGGTGTTTCGATCGATTTGTCGAAAAACCAATCGCTTTTCAATCTGAATTTTACCGAGCCATACTTCCTCGACACCGATTGGTCGATGGGTGTTGATGCTTACCAATCTCAACGTACGACTCAGGAATACGGCGAGACGAAAAAGGGTGGAGCGTTGCGGGTTGGATATCCGATCACGCGGTTCCTCCGCACGTTCCTTCGTTACAAGTTAGAGCATTCAGAAATTAACCTGATCGCACCTTACGGCGACGAAGATATGTTCCCCGTGCCAAGCGTACGAAACGGTCCGAACCCTCAGGGTAACCCGAACGGCGTGACGTCGTCTGCGACCCTGACTCTGGAATACGACAAGCGAAACGACCGTTACACGCCAACAAATGGCGTATATGCATCGACTTCGCTCGAGTACGCTGGGCTTGGTGGTGACCACAATTTCACCAAGGGTTTAGTGACGGGACGATTCTACAAAAAAGTTTTGTGGGACATCGTCTTCCGAAACAACTTCACTTATGGCTTCGTCCGTTCGAACGTTCCCGGCCGAGAGCCGCCGTTTAACGAGCTGTTTTTGCTTGGTGGCGCGAACTCGCTTCGCGGTTTCAATTGGTTCTCGATCGCAACACGACGAAGATCTCAGAAAGTTAAGGATAACCTCGTCGCGCAAGGCGTGGATCCGGTTTTGGCCGAGCTGCGCGCGAATCGTCCCTTCGGTGGAACTCAGCAATTGTACTATCAGGGTGAGTTTGAATTCCCGTTGATTCAGGAAGCTGGAATCAAGGGTGTCGTGTTCTTCGACGTCGGTCAGGCTAGCGAAGTGTTGACCGCCGACGATTATCGGGCGGACGTTGGTTTTGGATTTAGATGGTTTTCTCCAATCGGACCGCTGCGATTCGAGTGGGGATTCCCGCTCGCTCGAAAGCCAGAATTCGAAGAACCACCCGTGGTCTTCCAGTTTGCGATCGGTGCGCCGTTCTAAAATTACGAATTTAATAGAAACGAGATCGGAAGAAATTCCTGATTCTCACAAAGGAGCGAACATGATGTCTGTTACCAAAATTCTCACTTTAACTATGAGTTTCTCTGTGGTCGTTGGCCTGTCATCAATGGCTAGCGCGGCAGATGCTCCAGCAGCGGCAAAGCTCGGCATCGTCGATATCGAAAAAGCGATCAAACAAACAAGCTCGGGTCAGAAGATGACCAAAGAACTTCAGGGCGAGTTCGAAAAGAAAAAATCTGATTTTCAAAAACGCGATACCGACCTTCGCAAGATGTTCGAGGACCTCGAGAAAAAGAAAACTTTGTTAACTGAAGATGCACGCGTGAAAAAAGCTGGTGAGCTTCAACAAGAACAAATGAAGTTTCAAAAAGAAGTCGCAGAGAGCCAGCAAACGATTCAGAAAAAGGAACGCGATCTGCTCGAGCCAATCGCTAAAAAAATGGAAGAGATCATCGAAAAAGTTGCGAAAGATGGCGGCTACACGGCCATTCTCGATCGTCGCGCCATTCTCTGGGGATCTAAAGCAGCGGATCTCACTGAAGACATCGTAAAAGAATTCGAAAAGACCGTTAAGAAGTAATAGGTGAATTGAATGCAGGCGAAGGCGGTCTACGAAATATCCGATATCTTGCGGATCCTGCCGCATCGGTTTCCTTTTTTGCTCGTCGATCGAGTATTAACGCTCGATCGCGATTTGACGAGTAAGAGTCGAGTCGGCTGGAAAATCAAAGCCGTGAAGAATGTGACATTCAACGAGCCGTATTTTCCGGGACACTTTCCGCATCGTCCGGTGATGCCTGGAGTTCTGCAGATTGAAGCGATGGCTCAGGCCGGCTGCCTCACTGTTGTTGATCCTGACGGTCCCGAGATGGACGTAGCGATTGCCGGCATCAACAGCGCACGGTTTCGTCGCCCGGTCGTGCCCGGCGATCAACTCATCTTACAGGCCGAAATTATCAAAGACCGCGGCCAGATCATGGTTCTTCAGTGCACGTTGCACGTCGATGGCGAGCTAGCTAGCGAAGTGGAAATGATCGCCAAGATCTTTCCGAAAGGGACGTGATGATTCACCCTTCAAGCGTCATTTCCAAAGAAGCTGAAATTGCAGGCGACGTCGTCATCGGACCGTTTTGTATCATTCGCGGTCGAGTGAAACTCGGGAAGGGCTGCCGGCTTGATTCGCATGTTAGTCTAGGAAGCGACTACGGAATTACTGAAATCGGCGAGCGAAACATATTTTCGGCTGGTGCCGTCGTCGGTGGACCGCCGCAAGACTTGTCATACAAAAATGAACAGACGCGCCTTACAATCGGTAACGACAACAACATTCGCGAGATGGTGACGATCAATATCGGGTCACCAAAAGACGGTTGGGGAACAACTCGAGTCGGCAGCAACTGCCTGATCATGGCGTATTCGCACATTGCTCATGATTGCACGATCGGAAGCCACGTCGTGATTGCGAATACGACACAGCTTGCTGGACACGTTACTTTCGAAGATCACGTTAAAGTCGGCGGTATCTGCGCCTTCAACCAGTTTGTAAAAGTGGGCAAGTACGCCTACATCGCAGGCGATTCAGCCGTTAATAAAGACATTCTGCCGTTCACGATCGCGCAGGGAAAGTACGCTGTCATGCGTGCGTCCAATCGCATTGGTATGGAGCGAGCCGGTTACACAAAGGACGATGTCGAATCCATCAACCGTGCCGTTCGAATCATTACTAAAGGTGGCGACACCGTTGAGGCTTCTATCGCACGCATTCGTCAAGAGTGTGGCAGCGGTCCTGCGCTCGAGGATTTTCTCGCATTCGCTTTGAGTTCGTCTCGAGGTTTGGCGTTATGAGTTCGTCTTTTAAGAAGTCTGGAGCGGTTGTCCGATGTGCCGTCGTCGGCGTCGGATACCTCGGGCGCTTTCATGCGCAAAAGTACGCGAAGCTCGCGAGTGATCCGAGCATCGCTGGGCAAATAAAATTTATCGGTGTTGCTGATGCGGATGCCGCGCGAGCGAAAGTCGTTGCTGATGAGGTTTCTACCCACGCATTTGACTCGATCGAAGAACTTTTTGAAAAAGCGAAAGCGGGCGAACTCGACGCAGTAACCATCGCAGCAAGTACGCGCGCCCACTATGAACTGACGAAAAAGTTTTTGCTGGCCGGCGTTCACGTGAACGTCGAAAAGCCGATGACCGCGACGCTTGAAGAGGGCGAAGAAGTTGTTCGGATTGCTCAAGAGCGTGGACTTGTTCTTCAGGTCGGTCACGTTGAACGTTTTAATCCTGCGCTCGTGGCTGCGAAAGAAAAGTTGAAACGTCCGCTATT
>JAYSST010000594.1:0-1175 GCA_043720435.1 Bdellovibrionales bacterium | reverse complement strand
GCCCCAACTTTTGTAAGTGGAAGAGTGAATCATCGCGACGCTCGGGAGTATAAACGTCGCCGGGCTTCATTCCCATTTCGCGAAGCAGAACATAATCTTTCGTAAAGGCGTTTCCCTCAAGGATTATGGACTTGATCGTGACTTTCGGCCCTTCGACAATCTGAAACTCGATGGTCGCTTGGGTGCTCGTCTCATTGTATGTCACGAGGCCGTCTTGCTCGTTGATAATCTTCATCTCAACGAAGCCCTGCGAGAAATAGAAGTTTTTTAGTGCGTCGATGGCCGCGTTTAAATCTTTGATTCGAAGTGATTCGCTCGTGTGAATCGGAAGTGCGGCCTGTAGCTGCATTTTTGAAAACGATTCCACCCCTTCGAAACGAATCTGACGGATGACGGTGAGGGGACCCTCATCAATGTTCAATACCAGCGTCGCTTGGCTTCCGCGTTTCGCATCGGGTGCTTTAGAGTTTTTGTCCGCACCTGCATTCGGCACCGAAAATTCGGAACGCCAAGATTTAACTTTCGCGCGAAGATAACCTTGGTTCTGCAGCTCCTCTTCGATTTTTTTTATGCCGTCTTCAACGTCTTTGCGATTGTAATAACCTTCGCCGATGAGATCGGCGTTCGAGCTGGCTATAAATCTTGCGTAATACGACGGCTGTCGAGAAATGTTTCCGCTGATCTCAATTTTCTTGATGCGGACACGTGGACCCTCATCCACCGCGAACCGAATTTCTTTAAGAAACGATTCTTCAAACGTCTTTTCATCCGTTTGTACCGACATGTGTGCGAAACCGTTGCCCTGATAAAATCGTCGAAGTCTTTCAGCGAGTTCGGGCACGGGCGTCGTTACTGTACCTATGAGTTGTTCAAGATTCATGCTGCGAATCAGCGCTGAATCTTCGTACGAATTGTTCCCGGTGAAACGGAACTGATATCTCCATGAGTTCTCGACGGTGAACACGAGCCGCACTTTACTTTGTTGTTCATCGAAAATGGCCTGCGGGTCCAAGACTCGCGCGGTGAGAAAGCGGTTCCTTCTTAAATCATCCGAAATTTCTCGAACCATTGTTTGAAGGTCGTCTTCGCTTAACGCTCGGCCGGTGAGGCCTCGTGTCATGCGTTCGATCCGCTTCACCACTTCGGGATTCGCCGCATCGATCTGAACTCGGTCG
>JAYSST010000593.1:0-2887 GCA_043720435.1 Bdellovibrionales bacterium | reverse complement strand
CACCATTCCAAATTGATGAGCTTTCTGAATTAGAAGTTGGTCGTCTGAAACGACAATAACCGACGAACGTACCATTTGAAGACCTCCGCTTTTGCGGTCTTGCCGCATTCCGTCTCTTGGAGAGGCGAAAATCGCCTCACATGATACATATCGGCGCTTCGAACTGAGAAACTGAGCCCCAGAGAGGAAAAAAATTCCCCTTTTTGAGACATACCCGCAAGTGCTCAATACTCGCCACGTTTTGAGACTCACTGTCTTATCTTTAGACAGGCCGAGAGTGCCTTTGGTACCCGATAATCGTCCTGACTTGTTTTCTAATAGAAATCTGCGCTCGCGTTTTATCAGTATAAACGCTTTTACCGGTGGTCTCAGGCTTGCTCTCTAAGCGGCGGATTCGGCGTCTACGGTTCGTTATTCATCGCCGATGAACGGAGTGTCCTGTGCGTTTCCTTGCAATCTTGAGTGTAACTGCAGCTACGACTTTAATGACTACTTACGCACCAGCACAGCCCTTCTCGTTAACAGCGGCCGCCAAAAAGACGACAATTCACCATACTCTGAAGCTAGGGCTTACGAACACCTCATGCGACACAGTCCTTTCACCTGCTCAATGCTTTGAATACCTAGTTTCACTCGAATCTCCTCAGCTTCCCGAGTTTGGCGAGATCTCTTCTACAAATTGGCCCGCGGCCATCGTGCAAATCGACAGTATCCTCAATCCGCGAGTTTCATCGGACCGCGAACCGACACGGTGGAAAGCAATTCGAATTATCGGTGTACAGGCACGGCAAGTGATCGCACGACTCATGGATTCTCGAGAAGAAGTGCAAGTTCCAGAGCGCCAACCACCAGCGGCGCTAAGCGCACTCCATCTTGAACACGGCATCACGCAGATCGAAATCGTTCACCGTCTCTTGGTGTCAGGAGATCGACTGCTCGTCGATCAAACGTTGATCGATCGAACTCCGCGAGCCACAGCTAATTCGCTTACAACGACCGAGTCTCGTATCCTTTCAAAAACGTCGGCCTCGGAAGTGAATCCAGAAATTACGGCTTCACTTGGCTCCAACATCGCCCGCAGTATGAAGACACTGAGCGATGCGGTCACTGTGCAGTTGCCAGCCAGAAAATGACTAGCTCCCGTCGCGGTTGCGATAAATACCAGATTCATAGACAAATCCCGCGTTCGCCATGGCCTGAAATAACAGTAGCGCCGGATCCTTAACAGGTCGGTCGTAGGCGGTCGAAACGCGTTCCCACTTGTCGCTTCCCACTTGTCGGAAAAGCCCTGCAGGCTCGCCGTCAAAGCCAAGCGAGAACATTAAGCGTTTCTCGACCAAAAGGGCGATTGCTGCCATTTTTCTGCGGGCAGCCTCGGAAAATTCCGCAGACACTTCGTGTTCAAATCCTCGACCGAGATGGAAACTCTGATGGCGGTACGCCAAGAATAGTTCGACCAAACTTCCTCTCAACGGACTTTCACCACTTGCTTCAGACCAACTCAAAATCGGCCCGATAAAGTCGTCTCGTTCAACGGCAAATTCTATCCTAAATAAATTGCGGATCGCTCGCATGTGCAAAGCGAGATGGTCGTCGACCTGGTGACTGGCTGTTTGTTCCGTCACCTTTGCGTCCGCTGCAAGACTTCGTGTTTTCCCGGTCAGCAACGAAGTTGCAACACTCTTGATAAACCATCCCCTGCCGGCACGTGAAACAACAAGCTCGGCCGTATTCCGCTTCCCGGTAAAAATGAAAACGCGACGTGCCCATTGACGTGTTTTTGGAACAACCTGATTCGCGGCTTGATCCTTTAGCACAGTGCCATCAGCAACTTCGCTGAGTTTCACAAGCGCGTACTGAACATCAAACGGAACGTCGAGACCCGATTCATAAGCAACCCGTACGGGACCTTCGAAACTCCCGATCGTAGAAATAAAAAGCGCATCGCATTTTCCAGCGTGAAGCGTTTTCGGAGATACCATCATCAGCGCTACGGCCAATAAGCTGGCCAACGTCTTTGCAGACGAAATCCTAAGTCGTAGGGCCAAGCTCTGCAGTCTTCGAGTCACCATTTGCTTCCTAGCGGAACTGTCATCAATGACACACCGTTGGAAGTACAAACTCTGTACCAATAAAAAAACCGAGACCTTTCGGCACTCGGTTTTTTTAGAAGAATCGTCGTCGCCCTAGAGCGCCGCCATCAAACTATCTTCGGCCGGACTTAATCTTTACCTGCATGCGTGCGATGAGATTCACAGCCATTTTCTCGTGGACCTTACACATCTTCAATTCGTCACGGCGATACGAACGCTGCGACGGCGTCAGAGTGCCCGTCTCGAGTTCCATTTCGTAATCAAGTTTCGAAGCGCGAATGCCAACGAGTTCTTTCGTCTGCTGCTTGAAAAGTTTTGAGACTCCCGATAATGGAGCGACCTCGAGCCATTCTTTTTTATTTTTATACCAGCTCACCATTCGCAAAAAGCGAGCTTTGTTTTTCGCCAATGTAAAACGTGGGAACTGCTCTTCTGGAAGTGCGAGAATGTCATCGATGCTATCGAGATCGACGTCATCTTCTTCCGACTCTTCGTCCATGCCACGACGTTTGGTATCTGTCTTATCAACGAGTGCCGAAGTCTCGAGATCCGAAGCACTTGCGAGATCCGAAGCGCTCAACGAAGAGGTTTCCTCGTCCGAGTCCATATCAGAAGCGCTCCACTGGGAACGCATTCCGCCGCCCATGCCACTTTCGGTATCACCCTCGTCCGAATCCGTATCTTTCAAATCGATATCTTCGTTCATTTCAATTGGATCTGCGTTGGTGACGGTGCCTGGGTTGATATCTGTACTCAAGGTGCGCTCCTTAGCGAACGCCCGACCTCGAGAATCA
>JAYSST010000592.1:0-7360 GCA_043720435.1 Bdellovibrionales bacterium | reverse complement strand
GTTCCGTCCCACGTACTTTGACCGGTCTCGTTTCACCTACTTTGACCGCCTGACGGCGAACAGTTAATTCGTTGTTTATTCGTTGTCAATTTCTACGTTATTTATTCGCCCCCTCATGCGATGGCTTGGACCCTTAAATTCGCAGATGTTTGAGTTTTCGAACATCCGGTCGATGGCGGCACCAGCGAGAACGGGATCACTAAAAACTTGCGGCCATTCGTCAACGTCGCGGTTCGAAGTCAGTATCATCGCCGAGTTGTGTTTTCGTCGATCGAACAAATCGAAAACTTCTTCGCTCACGTCGCGCGGCATACTGACCACGCCCCAGTCATCCAAAATCCAAAGCTTTGTCGTGAGGATCTGTTTGAATAAAACGTCGAGCGCATTTCGTTCTTGAGCCTTTCGAATCCTCGTCGCAAGTCTTTTCACGCTTGTGCATAATACGCTGTGACCTGCTTGCGCGGCTTTCATCCCAATCGCAATTGCCAAGTGAGTTTTCCCAGTTCCCGGCGATCCGAGAAAGAGGACGATTTCGTTTTCGTCGACAAATTTTAGTTCGGCGACCTCTTCAATTTTCTCACGCGGAATTTTCTTGTTAAAGTCCCAGTCGAATTGTTCAAGGCTTCGCCTTTCGGGGAAGCCCGCGCGGATTATTCTTCGCTCGGTCGCGTTGTCCTTTCTCGTGTCGAGTTCGATGGCCAAGAGTTCCGCGAGCCACTGAACGTCTTTTGTCTTTCGTTTCTGTAAGACCGTCTCAATTTCACTTGCTGCCTGAGGAAGCCGCAGTGCTTTGAGTTGGTCTCGGATCGTATCGATTGTCATATGTAAAACTCCCTTTTCGTCGTTATGGTTTACTGTGAACAAGTAGCAGATGCTTTTTATAGTCGCTTATTGGACGTGTATATTTTCCTCCGATCGCTTTGACGATTAGAGGATCGGCAACCGCACCAAGCATTCGTTTTTTCCTAGGCACCGCCGTAATTTTTAAAAACTGGCGCACACTTCTTAAGGTCAATTGCGAAAGTCCAAGCGACATCTCGCATGCCTTGTCGATGTCGACATTTTCGTAAGTCTTGTCGAGAGTTAGAAGCCCCCAAATAATCTTCGTGTCGACGAAGCCTTGTCCGCGAGCCAAAACGATATTCACAAACTGTTCGACGGAAATTCCGATTGCGCCGGCGCGTTTTAAATAATGACCGTGCTCTTGCAACGTCTTTTCCCAAGGCTCTTTGTAATGCTCCTTGCAATCCTTTGTGCGAAATGGATCCGTAATCCGCTCGTAGACTTCAAGCAGCCGACCCTTCAAGTAGATCGAAACTTGGCTCGAGTTTCCGATTAGAAGGGCCTCTTGTTTTTTCAGGCGCTTGTCCACGCGGTAGTATTTATTTTCAAAGCGCACGTAACCGTCCGAGCGAATCGTGTTCGTGACGATCGTCTCAATCTCGTAGCGAAGCGGTGGCAAGGCTTTAAGGACCGACGCCTCGTCTTGGATGAAGACATCAAGCGGACGCGCCTGGTGCGCCCCGTGGCGCCGCTCGTTGGTGATCAAAAGCTTTCGATCTAGATGCGCCTGCGCCGACGAAAGACTGTACGAGTTTAAGTCGTAGGATTCAAAAAGGCGGCGCTTCACCGGCATCATGCGCTCGACCTTACCTTTCATTTCCGGCGACGCCGGCGGAAGCGCTTCCACGATAAACCCATACGCCGATGCGAATCGCTCAAACGCCGGATTGATCAACGGTTCGTAGTCCGACGCCGTCCACACAAATACTTTTGGGTTATCAGTTGTGACTTTTCTCGGGCACCCGCCGAGCTCCTCAAACATGCTGATCAGAATGTCGATCGTCGTAGCGTAGTCGAGCTTTTCCACCACACGCGCCATCTCATAGCGGCTATGCCCAAGCACGCCGACGAAAATCCACACCGTTTTCTTCTTTCCCGTCACGTGATCAACGACGTCAAAGAGTTTTCCCCAGTCGACTTGCAGGCATTCACCCGGCGCGTGAATGAGTTCGATGACGTTTCTCGAGGCTACGGCTGCCATTAAATTTTGGCGATGAAGATAGCGATAGAAGTTTGAACGCGGCACCGCTAGCGGAAGCTCTTCGAAAATAGTTTGCGGACTCCACTGAAGTTCAAGTCGCTCTTTGATCCACTCGCGACTCGGATCGAGAATTGAATCCGTCTCAGATAATTTCTCGCTTCGACCGTCGCGTAACGGAAAAAGAGATTCTGGAAATGGCGGAAACATTTTCGCGCCGGCTTTAAAAAGTTTTGTTGAACCATCGATCGCCATGGGCTCGATATATTCATACTCAAGCGCAAGGTCGCGAATCTTTGAAACGTAGCCTTTACTTTTGCCGAGTGACTTTGTGAGAAACGTAAGCGAGCGGCCGAAAATCAGGCCTTCAACAATTTTTCGATCCACGGTGATTCGTCCCAGTTCCATCTTTTTCTTAGACCGCTTCATGCGTTCTCCTTGGCTGCAAAACATTGGATGCAACCAGAAGACTAGCGCGTGAAATCAGACGGAAAATGTGTGCTGAAACATTAAGCGTTTGACCGGTCGATTTAGGTGGGATTTGCCCCCGCTAAACCGGTCAATCTATGTGGGATTTGGACCCCTCAAACCGGTCGATTTACGTGGGACTGGACACAAAGGAGTTCGGAATCTCACGAAAGACGGCATATAAATTTATGCAGCGCTATGAAACTCACGGCCCGCAGGGGCTTCATGACGTTTCAAAGCGTCCGCACCATAGCCCGAATCAAACGCCGGAAGAGATAAAATCTCTGATTTTCAAGACGAAACAAGACAAAGAGACCTGGGGCGCAAGCAAGATCCGGGAATTTTTGATCAGACGAAATCCCGATCTCAAGATCCCATCGCGGTTCACCGTGCATGAGATTTTAAGTCGCTACGATCTCGTCGTTCACAGGAGACGCGGGAGAAAGAAGACAGCCTCGGAGTTTTTTCAAAATCCAAGGGTTCAATCTCAAAATCCTAACGACGTGTGGTGCGCAGATTTTAAGGGTCAGTTTCAACTTGGAAATCACCGATACTGTTATCCGCTTACGATCTCGGATCACTTTTCAAGATACCTTCTGACGTGCGAATCGCTTGAGGATACGAAAGGTGCCGGTGCGCAGCCAATCTTCGAAGAAGCCTTCGTCGAGAACGGAATGCCTGACGCCATTTTAACCGATAATGGTTCGCCGTTTGCGAGCTGCGGTCTTTTAGGTTTGTCGCGCTTATCGGTTTGGTGGATGCGACTCGGAATTAAGCTTCACCGAATTGTGCCAGGACACCCTGAGCAGAACGGAAGACACGAGAGGATGCATTTAACGCTAAAGCTAGAAACGACTCGGCCGTCAGCTGGTAACTTCCTTCAACAGCAGGAGAAATTTGACCGCTTCAAAGAAACATTCAATCGCGAACGACCTCATGAGGCTCTTGAAATGAAAGTCCCATCCGATGTTTACCAATCTTCGATACGTCCGTTCCCCAACGAACTTCCGGAAATCCGATACCCACTTCACGACAACACGAAGCTGGTTGCTGGAAATGGGCTATTAAAATTCGGTAAGAGCAGTTTCCATTTATCCGACTCGCTTTCGTATCAACCCGTCGGAATTCGAGAAGAGGATCTCGGACTTTTTAGAATTAGTTTTATGGATCTCGATCTGGGACTCTTCGATCGGGACGAGAATAAATTTAGACCGTTTACAAACCCTACACAGCCATCCCTAGGGTAGAAACTGTCACCTATGTCTTCTGGCAAAGATGTAACCTATGTCCCTGCTTGCACAAAGTAGCTCACTTCGTTGGGCAAGAGAGCGTCTCGCGGTACTGTGCGGGTTACGGCTTGTGTCGAGCGAAAACGTCGCTGGATCGAACAAAAGATACTTTGTGGCGACAGCGAAAGGTTACCACCTGATCGCTCGCGCGTTACTTCTTGATGGGTTCGCGAAACCGACGGGTCGCATCGACATTCGTACTTTTGAACATGATTTGGCAGTTCTTCGGATGCGACTCGAACTCGAATCTGAAAGCTCAGTGACTCATTGGGTCTCGGACCGAGAGTTGAAAGTGGCGAGTGAAAAGTTCGATGCGCTTCGAGGAGACTATGCTCCGGATGCGATCTATCAGACACCTTCTGGCGAACAGGTCGCACTCGAAGTCGAAATCGCGAGGAAGGCGAAAATCCGGTACCAGAAGAAGATTCAACATTATGTCGACACATATCGCGACCGCGAAAGTTCATCTTTCAAGCTCTCCAAAGTACACGTCGTCTGTTTGAGAAAGTCAGTTTTCGAAATCTGGCAGGAGAAGACCGAGATATTCGGATCGATCTTTCAGGTGCAGTTCAAAGATCTCCTCGATCTCGCGAAACGAGGTGCAGCGTGAATCAATTAGATCAATTCAGAACGACTTTGGGTATGGCTCCAAAAGAGTCTGCAGTTTCGCTCGGACGTGGACACGGTTTCCCATGGCGACAGGAATGGCTAACAGAATCGCAGATCAATCATCACGTTCACATCGTCGGTGCGAGCGGTTTCGGAAAAACAGTTTTGCTATCGCACATTGTGCAAGATCGTATAGCGAAAGGAAAAGGACTGCTATTTATCGACCTCAAAGGTGATCGCGAGACCATCGAACAGTTCACTAGCTTCGTTCGCGATGCAGGTCGCTTGCAGGACCTGAAGGTACTGAGTCTGTCAGAGCATGAAGCATCGACCGGCTACAACTTGTTGTCGCGAGCGACAGCAAACCAACTTCGCGACAAGGTAATGAAGTCATTCGAGTGGTCCGAGGAGTTTTACAAGAACCAAGCGTCAGGCTTCCTTTTTAAAGGTCCTTACAGGTCTCTGTTGGCTTCGTGACAACAGGTCCCAAGGTTTCGGTCTGCACGAACTGCATGCGTGTGTAGACAAGCCCAAGGCAATTCAAAAGCTACTCACCGACATACCAATCGATTCAGGTCGAGCGCGTTGCATGATGGAAGAAGCATTCACTTTCTTAAGTTCAGCGGATGACGCGAAATCGATCTCGGGATTACGAGTCCAACTCGAATCGATACTTTACTCCGACTTCGGAGACCGCTTCACGAATCTAGAAAACAGTCTCGACCTGTTCGAAACAGTTCGATCCGGCAAAATCGTATTCATCTTCTTGGATTCGCGAAGGTATGGCGAAACCGCAAAAGTGATCGGTCGTTTCATCATTGAAGATCTCAAAGCGGTGTCAGCAAAGATCGACGCCGAGATTTCAAGAAGTGACCGCAAGCCGTTTACCGTGATCATCGACGAGTTCTCGGACTTAGCCGGTGACGATTTCATAAGTTTCCTTGACCGCGCTCGCTCAAGTCGAATCGGAATCGTCCTAGCACATCAAGAGATCTCGGACCTAGATCGCATCAGCCCCGAGTTCTGCGGTCGCCTGATGGGCAACACCGCAACAATGTTTGCATTCCTACAGAAGCGACCTCAGTCTGCGGAGTTAATTTCTGGAATCGGAGGCACACGCTCGGTGAAAAAGAAAACGGCACAGTATGAAACCAAGTTCTTCATTCCAGTCCCAACGGGAGCAGAATCCGTTCGCGAGACCGACGAATTCATCGTCCATCCGAACGTGATAAAGTCGCTTAGAGTCGGTGAATGCGTCCGGATTGGTCGTTACCCAGTGTCAGTGGCGCAAAGAATTAAAGTGCGGTCGTAGTATTGATTGGGACTCTCGGAACACGGGAGTCCCTTGCATTTAAGCTTGGCGAGCGTGGATCGCGGAATACAAACCGTCTTTAATTGGCGTCTGCTTCACGGGTTTTCGCAGTGCTTCGACCGCTCTTTGGAAAATTTCGAATAGCATAGTTTTATCGTAATCTTCGTGGATGGCAGACACGACATCGAGCTTCCATCCCGACTTGTCCTTGTGGGCAGGCAGAGTCAAAAGACGATGCAGAGTTGGCGCATCCAAGGTTTCATCCGGTTTAATACACTCGAGCAGAAATAGAAGTGAGTCGAGCCGCGATCCAACTCTGTTTTCAATGATTGAAGCGAATGGCTTCTCAATGTTTTGCGAGAGAGCTACCGGGGTTACTCCGATATAACGAGCGATAACTTTCTGAGAGCAATCTCCCAGATAGCTCTGAATCTTTTCGATCACCTGTCTGGTTAAAATTGAGTCCTTAGCCATTGTGCACTCTCCAAAATTAGATCGGCAAAACCTAACGCATACTTTAATAAAGTACACTATTTCGTTAAAGTATGCAATGTTCCATTTCGTCTCTATTTTACGGAGATTAAGTGGCTAATTTCGTGCGCCTAAACTACCGTAACTACTATGTCTTTTAAGATAATCTACTCTAGGGCGTTCCTTGAGAAAATCTCATCTTGGTCAGAACCGTTGCGACAGATGGCTTTCCAGGCTGCGCAACATGCCGCCATAGACCCGACCCTTCACGATTATGTCCGACAATATTCAAAACCATATCTCCAAAAGCATCCTACGGCCGACGGGCAATACTCCCTCTATTTTAAGATAGTGTCTCAGAATGAGATATTCGTTGCGTGGATCAACGACCGATCCTGTCTCCACGACACGCGAGCGAATTTTCCGGATCCATGTCGCAAAGAGTTCGAACGCCTGCGAGACCGCGGTGAATTAGAGCAATTCGATCCTGGATTTCATGTTTTTCAAATTGAGGTTAACCCAGACAGATTGAAGCCCATTCGATGCAGATCGAAATTTCTGGGGTACGAGGTCATAGTAAATTCGTTTAAAGTCGACGCGAGCGACTTCGTCGGCCACGCTTTCTTTTGTGACGAACCAATTCCAATGATCGCCCGAAATCATGTTCGACTGTTTCTTGTTGAACTCTATAAAACTCTGAAATCTGGGAAAATGAATTTCGAATTTCGATTCACGCATGCAGGACACCAGGTTGAAATCGGCTTACTTCGAAGTTCGCTAGATCCCACCCAATGGACCGATATCTCAGACGCAGAAGACTTTGTCTTAAAGCTGGTCTGACACCAACTTTTTCAAGTACTTACGATTGATCAATTCGATGGTAGAACTGATGTGCATCATTTTTTTAGAGGTGCAGACATGAGCCCAGCGAAACCGAAAGTTCCAATAAAAGGCGCAGGATCGCGTCTTCGTGAGTTGTCGGTAAAACGGCGAGAAGAAATGAAACCTACAAAAGCTCTAGTAGATATCTTAAAAACGCCGGCGCTTTTGAATCACCATGGGCGCTGAGGCGCTACATAGGGGCTGTTTGCTAATTGAGTCATCGCTTCCCTTGCACTCCTAGGTAAAATAATATTTCCCTCGATGCGAGTTTCGAAAACTTTTCGAGGA
>JAYSST010000591.1:0-1177 GCA_043720435.1 Bdellovibrionales bacterium | reverse complement strand
GGGGCGATATGCCGGCATATTTCAAATTCGCGAGGCGACTTGCATTTTCAACAAGCTTAACGCCGGAAAAAAACGGCCCACCTACGTGAGCCGCCGACTTTTTATAGTGCCGCGATCCGGCGAGCGATGTTTTAGGCGGTCTTGCGATCGTTCGGGCCCGTTGGTGCCCCGCCAGGAGAAGGAACCATGTGGCTACTTGGAGCAACACGTTCGTTCACATCTGTTTCCTGCCACGCGAGTGCGAGAGAATCTGACAAGCGAGTGATCGCTGTGTAATGAGTCGTCTCGACCGAAAGAAGCGTGTTCAGAATTCCCATGAACGCCGAGAGTCCGATACCCACGATGGACTTGAGCATGGCTGCAGAGATGTGCACCAAGAATCCGTCCATGACCTTTTTCGTATTCTCAATGTTTGCGAGATCCATGTTTCCAAGTTCTGGAAGGCCGGCCGCGATACCCATGAAGGTACCGAAGATTCCGAGAACGAGGAACAAACCAGGCAAGGTTGCCAAAAGTTCGTTGATTGTAGAGATCGGCAAAACTCCAAAGACGCGAGAAAAGTACGGGTTGGTATCGAAAGTCGAACGAACGATATCTTGGAAATCGTTACGACCCGAACGCTCGACGCTTTTCTTTAAATAACCAAGTTGAACAACGAGTTCTTCAACACAACGTTGAAGAGCCGCGTGTAACATGAACAAACGATCAGCAAGCGACTCGACTTTATCGAGGCTTCGCAGCTTATATCGATCGTTGATCTCGAAGCACTCGAGGTAAGTTTTCTCGAGAAGAGCTCTGATCAATCGCGAGAAAGATCCGACTCGTGGAGCTTCACCGTGAGCAACAGCGCGCAGGTAAAAATGCAATCGAACTGCAAATTCACGCGCAAATCGCAACTCGGCCTTGATGACCCAGAAAAGCGATAACCGCATTAAAACAGCAACTACAAACATAACCAACATCACCGGCACGATGCCGTTTGAAGCTGCGTTGAAGAATGGCAGCAGCATTACGCTGATTGCATCCTGTGCGTTCTGTGCACTTTCCATGGCGACCTATTCCTTCAGCGTGAAACGAATCACGACGATTTGGTGTTTTTGACAGTTATTAGAAGCGCAATAGTCCGCATCGTTTCCGCCTCGAGAGGCCGGAGCACGATCTGCGGTGAGATAACTTC
>JAYSST010000590.1:0-7364 GCA_043720435.1 Bdellovibrionales bacterium | reverse complement strand
AACATTTCGCGTTCTACCAACTGGCAAAGCGCTTGTGATTCGATTTCCATGTCCTTGTCTTTGTAAACCGGTGGGGAAAACCACGGAAGCTTGTTACTTAACTGCTGTCCACCCAATAAAAACGCCGGTGGCTGATCGGCGCGCACCGGTGAATTTCGCATCAAGTCGATGCCGTTCCCATTCGATCTCGTTGTTTCGAAAATGCCGATCGGATTAACAATCGGCATAAAAACTAATCGCGAATTCTTGAGACGATCTCGAACCGACGCATCCCATTCCATGGTTTCGTTGAGCGATTGCATCCATGCGGTGACAACGCTCGAGCCGATTCGCTCTAGGCCATGCACTCCGCCAAAAATCCCCAGTGTCGGAGCTTCCGGATCTTCACTGCCCATCACAACCGAAATGATTGGAAACGTGCGACCGCCTTTTTCGACAGTCGCTTCGACACGAACACGCGGGCGTCCCTTGAAGCCGTGCGACTGCATTGCTTTCGCGACACGAATGAGCGTCACGAGCTCGGGAAGCTTGCGTTCGAGTTCGGCTTCGAACGCGGGGCTCACTTCAAGCGACTGAGACGGCTCTGGCAGAACGGGTTGCTTTCTGACTGACGGGACTTGTCTTTTAGGGGCGCGATCAGCCATTACAATAGTTTACTGATGATTCCCCATCGCGAGAAATGGTTTCGAAAGTCGAGTCTCGCTTTCGGATGTGTCTTCATTTGGGTTGGCATTTTGAACACCAGAAAGTCGAACGACCACCAATGACCTTCATCGAGATCTTCGACAATATGCCCTGAGCTTCGCAACGGAGACATGTTTCTCCTTCGCGGCCATAAACCGAGAATCGGCTCTGGAATTGTCCTTTGCTGCCATCGGCGCTGCGATAGGTGCGAATCGTTGAGCCACCCGCTTCAATCGCGGATGTTAGAACGATTCGGATTTCGTTAACGAGAATTTCACACTCATTGCGAGTGACTTTAGCAGCTGCGCGCCCCGGCCGGACCTTTGATTGAAAAAGTGCTTCGCTTGCGTAGATGTTGCCGACACCCACTACCAGTCGTTGGTCCATGATCATCGTTTTGATCGAAGCTTGCCGCTTTCTTAGTTTTTCGAAAAGATGATCTCCTGTGAACGACGGGTCCAACGGTTCGGGACCGAGGTGCTTGAGTCGCACATGTGAACTTCTCGAGCTCGCGTCGACCCAGTCAATAAATCCGAAACGACGTGGATCGTTGAAAACTAAACTCGGGCCCTCTTGAAAACTGAGCCGAACATGGTCATGTAAAATTCTTGTTTCCCCCGGTTTGATTTCTCGCCACGAGCCGCTCATACCAAGATGAGAAAGCAACCAGCCGTCAGCAAAACGGAAAAGCAGATACTTTGCCCGTCGCTCTATCTCGAGAAGCTCTTTACCTGGCAGGCTTTTCTTCAAAGGCACCGGCAGCGGAAATCGCAAGTCCTTGCGAAAGTATTCGAGGCTTTCAACCCGGCGAGGAAGTTCGATGAGCCGGCCAAGTTGCCGTTTGACGTGTTCGACCTCAGGAAGTTCTGGCATCGAAGCTAACTAACCGGCATCTAGCTGGGTCTCAAGCGACGTTTCGGGAAAACAAAAAAACCGCGGTGATTTTACACCGCGGTTCTAAGTTCGAACAGAATCGGGGTTGACGCCGTTGAGACGTCAGCCACTTACTTCTTCGCAACCAGCTTGAAGCCGATTTCGAATTCGTCGTTGATTACTTTGTCGGCCGTAAGTTCCTTAAAGAAATTGCCCGAACCGTATTTCAGGCCCCACTTGGTACGATCTAGTTTGATCGTTCCTTCACCAGTCGCGGTTCCATCAGCTACGGTGAAAGACACCGGAAACTCAACGGGATTCGTCTTACCGATGAAGGTGAGCTCGCCTTTCGCAACATAGCCTGACGCTTTTTTCGCGATGTTCGAAAGCTTGAACGTCGCCGTCGGATTTTTTGTGACATCGAAAAAGTCAGCGGATGACAAGTGGCCGACAAGTTTCGCCTTGTCCTTTGCATCCGGCATATCCGAGTTCTCGATTTTCGACATGTCCGCGACAACTGCAGCTGCCGTGACTTCGTTCTTTGCGTTCACATCGACCGTGCCGTCTTTTACTGCCACGGTACCGTTGTGGCCGCCTGTTACTTTCTTCGTGGCTTTCCAAGTGATTGTGCTCGCTGCTGCGTCGACCTTATAGACTGCAGCTGATGCCGCGGCTGGCTTTGCCTTTGCCGCATCTTTTGCTTGAGCGACAGTAGATTGATTAACTCCGACGAACATTAAAACTGCTGCTGCTAATACCATTTTGAACATGTGTTTTCCCCTTACAGTTAAAAACGAACCTTATGGTGAACCGAAATTCTAGAATATCAATCAAGAATCAGCATAGACCTTTTTCGAGTTTCTATTAGTCTGAATTTTGGAGAATGACTTTCCAATAGACTGCATAGTCTATTGGAATCGGAGGCCCGATATGGACTTAAATGCGGCTCTAGTGTTCGTAAAAGTGATTCAGCTCGGCAGTTTTTCAAAGGCGGCTCGGCAGATTGAAATGCCAGTTTCGACGGTCAGCGCAAAGGTCGCTGCACTCGAGCGCAGCCTCGGCGTTTCGTTAATTCAACGGACCACTCGACGATTGCATCTAACTGATTCCGGTCAGATTTATTTCAAGCACGCCGTGCGTGCGATCGCAGAACTCCAACAAGCGCAGACTTTGACGCAAGAGGCGCAAGGTGGAATTCAAGGCAAGCTTAAAGTTACAGCAGCTGTGGAGATCGGCATGAGTAGTGTCTCGGACGCCGTTTCGGTGTTCATCGCAAAGCACCCTGACGTGAGTGTCGAGCTGGTGTTGACGGATCGCGTGGTCGACCTGGTCGGCGAAGGCGTCGATCTTGGAATTCGTATGGGCGAACTAAAAGACTCGACTTTGATTTCGAAACGCATCGGACTGACAGGAACGCGCGCCTACGCAAGTCCGTCGTATCTCAAGAAAGCGGCCACGTTAAAAAAGCCACAGGACCTCGAGAATCACTCGTGCCTCGTCTTCACCAACATCTACGACGGATATTGGACGCTCGAAAAAGGTGGGACAACAGTGAAGGTCCCTGTCAGCGGTGCCTTTGCAGCCAACAACCTCATCGCGATACACCGAGTCGCCGTCGACGGGCGCGGCGTTGCGCTGCTGCCGCATTTTTTGTGTCAAGACGATGTCGATAAAAAACGACTGATCCCGGTGCTCGATGGATGGGCAACTCGCAAAACGCCGGTGCATATTGTTTATCCGCAACAAAGTTTTTTACCAAAGAGTACGCGCGCACTCGTCGATCATCTCGCCGCGACACTACACGAAATTTTCTAACAATCAGAGACAACCGACTCATTATTCATTTGGCGGATTCCAAATCCCAATGTCTAATTTGGAGTCTGTCAAAATTTGTTTAAGACAGAATCTTAAAAGGAGAATCTATGCGTATTTCCGCTCGTCTTTTCGTAGTTGTAGCTTCAATTGGTTTTATTGCTCAAGGTGCATCTGCTGCTAACGACACTGGTTGCGGTCTCGGCAGCATGATCATCAAAGAGAACACAAAACTTATGCAGATCTTTGCTGCGACATCGAACGGTCTCGCTGGAAACCAGACTTTCGGTATCACAACTGGAACTTCAAACTGCAAAGCTCAGAACTTCGTTCTGACTGAAAGAGCAGTTCAGTACTTCGCAGAAGTGAACAAAGACGACCTCAGCCGCGAAATGGCTAAAGGCGAAGGCGAAAAGCTTCAGACACTTGCAGCACTCTACGGCTGCGAAACTGATGCGACTCGCGCTCAATTCGCAAAAGCTGCACAAGCTGCGTACACACGCATCCTTCCAGCTGCCGACACAGACGTTTCTGACATGGTGAAAAACCTGAACCGCGAAACAGCGGTTATCGGCGCTTGCACCGCGATCTAGTATCGACTGCACCGCAATCTAGTTCTTTTTGCTCATAGACGTTTGAACAGTGATGTTCGGACTAAAAAAGCCTGGGTCGCCGACCTGGGTTTTTTTTCGCTTTGCCGATGACCGGCAAACCTATCATTCGAGCCGACGCGTTCCTGCTTGCGTTTACTGACGATTTTCATTCAACTCCGGCGTGTGAAACTTTGGATTTTTTCCGCCCTTTTACTGATTACGTGGTTTATGACGGGGTCTGCCGCTCGGGCCGAAGAGGTCGCTCGTCTAAGTTATGCTGACGAAGTCGAACGCGTCATTCAAACGGGCGCAGCTCTTGATCCGCAATGGTTACGGCTTGGTTATTATCAAAGACGCGGTTTCTTAAGACGCATTTTTCGTTCCGAATACCGATCGCAAGCTGACGGCGATTCGCTTTTTCTTTCGAAATCGGGAAAGACCGATCCTGTCGACGAACTGCGGACAACGTTAAACTCGTTTGCAATTCCGCTGGTCGTCCCTGACGGCAAAACTTTCGCCGAAGCTGAAGCTGCTCATCCACAGTGCATGTTTCCAGCTCGTCGCCATTGGGCGTTTAAGAAACAAGGTTGGGACAAAGTGCTGAAGGCGTTTGGTGTCCCGGTACTCGGTTGCGAACTGCGGCAAGTGTGGAAAAAACGCCTCGACGCTGACGGCGTCAGTCTTGTTTTCGCATCCGCCTATCTCAATAGCGCGGGCAGTATGTTCGGACACACGTTCTTAAAGTTTCACTCGAAGTCTAACGGCCAAACTAAAGACCTTTTAGATTACGGCGTCAGTTTCGCAGCTGAAACCGGAAGTGACGGCGGTGTACCATTCGCCCTTTACGGGCTTCTTGGCTTCTATGCGGGCCGCTTCACGATGCAGCCATTTCACGAGACACTGCGTGCCTATTCAAATCTCGAGGGACGCGACCTCGTTGAATACCGAATTAAATTCTCACCAGAAGAACTCGATTTTTTCATCGATCATCTTTTCGAACTCGAGCGCACTTACTTCGACTATTACTTTTTGACAGAAAACTGCGCTTATTTTTTGTTGGCCGCACTCGAAGTCGCGAGACCCGAGATTAGTCTCAGTGACGAGTTCTGGTACGAAGTGATTCCGGCTGACAGCATACGTGTTGTCGCCCGAACACCCGGGCTTGTCGAAAGCACTCGATACCGTCCTTCGCTTTTTGCACTTTTTAGAGCTCAGGCAGATCGGGTTTCGAAAGCGGACGTTCGATTTGCACGCGACGTGATACAGACCGGTCAAAGTGACCTCGAAATTAAAAGTGCATCCACAGCGGCGCTCGATCTTGCGCTCGATTATGGAGCCGTCCGAGCGGCAGGCGATCCGACCTTCGATAAGCTCAATCACAAGTTGCGAGCCGAACGCGCAAGCCGCGGCGGGGCCTCGCCCGTCACGACACTCGAAACACCGCCTTTGCTTGAAGAGGGGCACGACCCGGCGCGAGTGGGAATCGTTTTCGAAATGCCGGTCGATCACGACAGTGCTCGTGGTCGCTTTGGGATTCAAACACGATTCGCGTATCATGATCGACTTTCAAACGATGATGGCTATTTGCGCGGAACCAGTCTCGAGGTATTTCGCATCACTGCTTTAAGCGACGACCGAGACCCGTCACGTGTTCGCTTTCGCGAGGTCGCTGTTCTCGACATTTTTTCCTCACAGCCCCGAGACGCATTCTCACAGCCGATCTCGTGGCGCGCTTCGTTTGGTTTGCGCGAACCTTATTACACTCAGTCTGTCGGTCCGTTCGTGAGCGCCGGTGCGGGTTACACCTTTGAATTTACACGCTACCTTTGGGTCACGACGCTGCTCGACGCCGAGGGTTTGCTGAACCCGGATCTCGAAAGAAACGCGGCACTGAACATAGGTCCGCGATTACTTGCAACCGCGTTCATTTCGGACAAACTAAAACTTGGCGTTGATTTCTCACTGATGCGACCGGTGATCCCGGGTCGACGTTACGATCGGTTTTCAAGCGAGATTGCATGGGCACCGCTTCGCAACCTCGAACTTCGTGTCGGGTACAGCGATGCATTGCTTGAAGGTACAAGGAGGTCTGATTGGAACTTCAAAATATTCCAGCACTTGCTTTTCTAGCAGCTGTTTGGACGATGTCGCTGACCGGATGTACGAGTCTTTTTTTTCACCCGAGTCACACACGTTATCCATACCTCGAAGTCGATCGCCTTTCGGCCAAGACTGTGATGCTTCAATCAAAAGATGGAACGGAAATCTCCGCATGGGAAATTGATTCGGTTCTTGCTCGTAAAAATCATCCGGAAATCTCGGTGCCTAAAGATTTGAAACCCGGTGAAACTCGCGGCATTGCTTTGCAGTTTCACGGGAACGCCGAAAACATGACGACGCACTACCGATTTCAGCTGTGGCTACTATTTGAAGGTTGGGATGTACTGACATTCGATTATCGCGGCTACGGAATGTCCGGCGGCAGTACGTCGAATCTAAAGGGGATCGGCGAAGATGGAGTTGCCGCGCTTGAATGGGCGGGCAAGATCGCGAAAGAAAAAAATCTTCCCCTGGTCGTTTTCGGCCAAAGCTTAGGCGCAAGCGTTGCAGTCAGTTCGTTAAGCCAAACAGTTCCCGAACAGATGAAACTCTTCGTTGTGGACTCGGCATTTTATTCTTTTACTTCGATCGCTCGTGAGAAACTGAACGACGTATGGTTTCTCTGGCCGTTCCAGTGGCTTGGTTGGCTGCTCGTTTCTGACGAACTGAGCGCTGGTCCGAAGCTTGAACAACTGAAACCGCAAGCGCCCGGTGCATTTGCGACCCCCGCGATTTTTCTTCACTCCCTTCGCGATCCGGTCGTTTCAAATCGCCAGGGCGAAAAGCTTTTCAATGCCTATCCTAGCGAGAAAGTTCGTTGGACAACGCATGAAAGTGGACACGCGAACACGTTATTTGCCGAGCCATCAAAAGATATCCCGCCAAAAACAGTGTACCGCGAAAAAATGAAACTGAAATTGCGCGAACTTCGGGGTTCATGGAGTCGAGAGACTACAGAGCCTAAAGCAGAGAAACCGCGAGCATCCAAATAATCCAGATGTGGGTCAGGTGATGAACCATTTGATCGAGGCCAAGAGCAATCCAAAAACCTGATTTCGAAATATCGGTGTAACGACCGAGGTACTTCGGCCCGGCTTTTATCCGGTCCATCGTGAAATGAACGACGAAATCCGCAAACGCAAGCCACCACAAACCGGGCTGCACAAGCAATACAACAATCAAAGTTGTAACAGCGTGAATTCCGCAGTGGAGCGCCAATGGCGGAATAAAGCTCCAATCAGAGCGCTGCTTCTGAAGCATATATCGATTTTGCAGCGGAAAATCCGCTATGAAGTGTTTCAA
>JAYSST010000589.1:0-1177 GCA_043720435.1 Bdellovibrionales bacterium | reverse complement strand
CAGATCTCTACGAGACTTATCCCGACTTCCACCTGAATGCCGAACGCGAGAAAAGTTTGATTCTCGCGCATGACGTCGTTTTTTTGCAGCATCCTTTTTTGTGGTACAGCATGCCGCCATTGTTAAAACTTTGGTTCGATGAAGTTTTTGAACTCGGCCTTGCTTAAACGGCGATGGCCGGTTGGGACTAGTGCATCAAGGTTTAGTAAATCTTTGACGAAGCAATCCGGTTCGCATCCAATAGTCCCATGGAAATAAATTCGGTTTGGTTGTGGGCGGCCGTTGCAGCCATTTTGCTTGCAGGCGAGATTATTACGACCAGTTTTGTACTCGTCTTTTTCGCGGTGGCCGCAGCTGTGACCGCATTGGTCGCGCTGATACATCCCGAGATGAAACCTTCATTGCAGCTGATAATCTTCGGAGTCCTGGGACTCGCGGGGTTAGGCGGCGGACGAAATTGGATTCGAGCAAAGATGGCATCTCGAACGGTCGAACCGTTCGATGCTGATCACAATTCTGAGTTTACAGTCGATCGAGATTTGGTGGCGGGAGCTGAAGGTGCGGTTTCGTATCAAGGTACTCCGTGGACCGCAGTGAACGACGGCGGTGAAGCGATTTCGGCTGGCGATCGAGTTAAAGTGGTTCGCACAAGCGGTATTAAAATTATGATCGTAAAGGTGAAGTGATGATGGTGGGCGGCGAGATGTCAATATTTGCAATCGGCTTCATAGTTTTCGTAGGTGTGTTTCTGTTCAAAGCTGTTCGAATCGTTCCTCAGCAAGAGGTTTGGATTCTCGAACGAGTTGGAAAGTTTCAGGGAAGCCTTTCGGCGGGATTGCACATCGTTGTCCCGTTCATCGATGTCATTCGCTATCGCCACTCTTTGAAGGAAATCGTTCTCGATATCCCGGCGCAAATCTGTATCACGCGTGACAACGTTTCGGTTCACATCGACGGCGTCATCTTTTTCCGCGTAACAGACCCGATCAAAGCAAGCTACGGCATTAGCGACTATATTCAGGCGGTTGTTCAGCTCGCACAGACGACGCTGAGATCGGAAATCGGAAAACTCGATCTTGATCGAACGTTCGAAGAGCGCGACAAAATCAACATGGCCGTGATTCTTGCAATCGAACACGCGACCGAGCCTTGGGGAGTCAAAGTTTTGCGTTACGAA
>JAYSST010000588.1:0-1177 GCA_043720435.1 Bdellovibrionales bacterium | reverse complement strand
ACGTGGGCTTAAATTTGCTCGTCGTGAAGTACCGTAAAACCCATAAAGACGACATTTTAAATTCCGTCCGTCAGCTTTCGGTGCTTCAAAACATTCCGACTGTCGCCGTTATCAATTCGGTAATCCCCGAGATGATATCTGGAGACGGCGGTACGTATTATCGCGCCCTGCAGAAGTCGGACAAAGCCGGTTAAGTTGACTTGCGCGGCGAAGAGCAAATCGCGAAGCTCATACCTGCTTGACGCCACAGCCACTTTGAAAAGTGAAACCGTTGGCCCTGGCCCGCGCCCATTCGCGGCGACCAAGGCGTCATCTTCAGAGCCGATGTCTTCATTAACGGTTCCCCACGACCTCGTCGTAATTTCCGAACTAGGTCTGAATGTCGCAGATTGATGATGTCGAGACCATAGAGAGCCGTTTTCGCCCAACCATGGTCTTCAATCTGGCCGTACATTTCGACCTGCTCAAAGTGACCGTGAAGCGCCTTGCGAAATTCTCGCGAGCTCAGGTTGTTGATGTGAAAATCCGGAACGGGCATTCCCGATTTTAAAACGACCTCGTGATTCGGAGTACTTATGAACAGCAACCCATCCCTATTGAGATGTCGACTCAAGCCACTAAGAAATCGGCAGGTTTCGGAAGGGGGAAGGTGTTCCAATACTTCGAAGGAAATTACAGCATCAAACAACTCTCTCGGCGCGTCCAAGAATGAAGCTGCATCTTGCACAGCATCCTGGAGGTGAAATCGAAGGTTGTCGCGGCGATAATTTTTCTGAGCAAATTCAATCGAAGCTGGGTTCAGATCGACTGCCGTGACTGAATACGCGTGCTCGGCCAGAAGCATGCTGCCGTACCCCTTGCCGCAACCCAAATCCAAGACGCTCTTTCGTCCTTCTAGCCGTTTCGCCGTAAAGGCGTATCTCGCTAAATGTGCGGCGAAGAAGGGATCATCAAACGACGGATAAACAGAATCTTGGTCCCAAGTGCGGTATTCCACTTCGAAACGATAAAACAGCGCTCGTTTTTTCGCTAATTTTATTCTACGCTTTGTTTGGTTTTACGAAGGAGGCATTTTGATTCACCCAGACGTTGTTTCGCGAACACTGGACGGCGAAGAAGTCTTGTTGCAACTGGAAACGGGATCTTACTTCGGTCTCAACGAGGTCGGGACTTTCAT
>JAYSST010000587.1:0-22534 GCA_043720435.1 Bdellovibrionales bacterium | reverse complement strand
GAATTCAATGTTTAAATGTTGAATTCATTTTGGCCGAGAAATGGTAAGAATGTAAAATAACAGGTGAATTAGATGCGTAAACCCTGCCGGCGCCGGTGGCGCTGTGCGTGGCAACTCGTGTGAGGAAATTTGCGTCGTGACGGACGCTGGCGATTGAAAGTTAAGCGGCGCGAAGAAGAACTGACTTTAACGTGTTCATATGGTCGTTCACTTGAATGCGGACGCGGGTCGCGAGTCGTCCGTCTTTTTCGCGAACTTCAGAACAAACGAGCGGGATTTTTCCTTCAGCGCCCAAATCAATTTCGACGTGGAAAAAACGCGGTAGCCCCGCGGGCAACGGATCTTTTAAGCGAAATCCGGACGTTGAACAGTCGACCGTCTCTATCGTGAGGACTCCTTTGGGAGTGAAAATTCTGACTTTAAAAATCTTGTTGTAACGAACATTGTCTCGATCTTCCGTCGCTGACTGCGACTCGAGCATCAACGACAATGTTGCTTCGTCACCCATCGTTAGTACCTTCACAGACCGAACATCGTTTTGAACGACCTCGGACTTTTGCGTCGCAGTTTTACCTGGGCGCGGTCCAAGACTCGCGAGTCTCAAGCTCGATGTTGCTGCTTCAATCGCGCGATTAGAAACGGTATCTGGATTTGTCGTTTCGCTTTGTTCAACCGCTTCGGCTTCATCTGCCTCTTCGACATAGCGGACGCCGGTGATTTCTTCAGCATACTTTAGAACGGAGTCTGGGACCGGAGGCGGAGCCGGAAGGTCTTGGTCGTCACCGTCGAGATGTTTCAGAATTACCGAAAGTTCGCCGAGCGGTCGCCAGCCCGAGAATCCCTCACGCCACATCAACCATTCGATACGATTCTTTTCGGTACCGGCGCGATAGAAAAATTCGATGGTTTCAAAGCTGATGTTGTCGAACTGCTTTCGATCTGTAAGTCGAAATAGACTCCACTTGCCGCTCTGGGATTTCAATTTCAGCCTCCTCAGGTCACGAAGGCTTTTCGGCATAATAAGATGCGGTATTGATGCTTCGTGTCCCCGGACTTCAGGACCTAGACCGAGGGCTTGTACTATTTCGAGACAGGTACTTCAGATGCGGGCCGGCGATTCCCATTTTCCCGAATCCAACGCCTCCACAGCATCGGCGCGCGAAATGGATCGAGGCCGGCAATTGCCAATGTCTCGGTCACGTCGGGTGCGAGAACGCTCAATTTTTTTCTGTGCAGCAGATCTTCGTAAGTTTGCCGGACAAGCTCCTGGCCGTTCGCTTCGACCTCGATAATTCTTGGCTCCGAATCGCCGAACGGTTTGTGCTGAACGCGAACCCAAAAAACGGCCGCATACTGCTCGCGTTTATCAGCGAAGCGACACGCGATCCGCGGAGAAATGATCGTATGCACACGGAACAAAGTTTCACCGCGGCGACATCCGTACTGAGCTTGATCGCTTCCCACACAAACGTGCGGAATAAATCCGCGAACTAAAACACGCATTGGGCTTCGCTCAATTTCTTTTCGAGCCTCGTGCCTCCACTTGAAGGCAGTCAAGGCTGCGCCTTCCTGTCGTTTTCCATTTTCAATCAACCGATTGTAGCGGTTAAGAACGAGACTTGCGTGCCCGAGATCCGTTTGCATGCGCAGAAACTCTCGCGCACGATGATCACGCGGCAATATTGATGCACCATTGTCCCACGCATTCGACCAAGTGCCGTGATCAAACCGATTCGCTATTACCTTAAGTTGCTCTTCGGACGAGCGGGCGCCGTGTAACAGCCTCGTGGTGTCCTCAACGAACGAGACAACATCAACACCCGCTTCGCTCATCAAGCGAGAACGTTCGTAAGGTGTAATGCGATCGCACGTTTGAAATCGCTGCCTGTCGAAACGAACGTAAAAAAGATCTTCCGGCGATTCGATGCTTGGAGCACCAACACCCAAGACCCGAAACGAATTCGCGCCGGCTTTCGTTGATAGAGCAACTCCGGGTCCGTAATAGAGAAAACATCCGAGGATGCCGAGTATTAAAATTCGCCAAACTAGTTTGGATAATCGTCTTTTCAATCAGGCCCCCGCTAGGAGGTAAATTAGCAATTTCCATACGAGTTTTCGACGACTTTACCGTGCCTAGTCGATTCAGTACCGCTAGAGTGAATCAATATGAGACGCCTCTGTCGACAGCTTGGCAACTCGACATTCGCTATACAAACAGCGGACTTTCACACGCATTTGCGTTTCGACAATGCGCTTGCAGACGTGCAAGCGCCAGCACCGCCAGGGGCGTGCGAAGCCAACTAGAGCTTGCAGACGTGCAAGCGCCAGCACCGCCAGGGGCGGTGCGAAGCAAATTAGAGTCGCGCGCGGCTCACGGCGTGGGCCCACGCTTTCATGCGGACGGCGCGCGCGTCTTCTGCCATCTTAGGTTTGAAGATTTTGTCGATCCGCCAAACATTTTTAATGGCATCAAGGCCGTCGAAAAGATCTGCCCCGTGGCCCGCAAAAAATGCGGCACCCGCAGAAGTCGTTTCAATCACACGCGGCCTTACGACATCAACACCAAGGTAATCCGCTTGCAGCTGCATCAAAAGCGCGTTCGCGCTGGCTCCGCCGTCAACTCGAACACTTTTCAACTTCGCACCTTGAGTCGCAAGGTCCTTCGACATCGCAACTAGAATCTCGGCGTTCTGCAGTGCCATCGCTTCGAGCGTTGCCCGGGCGATATGTGCGCGAGTGGAACCGCGTGTTAGTCCCGAAATTAAACCCCGAGCGCGGGGATCCCAGTGAGGAGCACCGAGTCCGGTCAAAGCCGGCACGAATTCAACTCCGCCAGTATCAGGAACTTGGCTGGCGAGTTTTTCAATTTCTTTCGCCTCTTTTATGAAGCCCATTTGGTCGCGAAGAAATTGTACGGCTGCTCCGCAAATAAAAGCGCCGCCTTCGAGTGCGTACGTGGCCTGTTTGTCACCCTTCAGTCGCCATGCGACTGTGGTCAGTAGACCTGATGATGACGTCAATCGGTTCGGACCCGTATTGATCAACAAGAAGCTTCCTGTACCGAACGTACATTTCGCTTCGCCAACATCGAAGCAGGCCTGTCCGAAAAGCGCCGACTGCTGATCTCCAGCAATTCCGGTGATCGGAATTCCGTCAGGTAAAACCCGTACACCCAATGTGGTGCCGAAGAGCCCCGATGAAGATTCAATCGCAGGTAACAGCGCGCGCGGAACGCTGAACAGCTTCAACAATTCGTTATCCCACTCGCACGTGTCGAGGTTCATCAAAAGCGTCCGTGATGCATTCGAAACATCGGTCTTGTGGGAATGCCCACCAGTGAGTCGCCACAATAAAAAAGTATCAACTGTACCAACCGCGATCTCGCCGCGTTCCGCCCGCGCGCGAAGTCCCGAAGTATTATCGAGTAGCCACTTTATCTTTGTCGCTGAAAAATAGGGGTCAAGCAGCAGCCCGGTTTTCGATTTTACCATCGGCTCGACGCCGTCCGCTTTCAATTGCTCGCACGCTTCGGTCGTACGCCTGTCCTGCCACACAATCGCGTTCCCGATCGCTTTGCCGGTCTTGCGATCCCAGAGCATCACGGTCTCGCGCTGATTTGTGATGCCGATCGCGGCGATCGATTGAGGGTTAACCCGCGCTTTCTTCAGGCACGCTTGAATGGTGTCCGTTACACTTTTCCAAATTTCTTCAGGTTTGTGTTCGACCCAACCTGGTTTAGGGTAGTGTTGCCGATAATCGAGGTCCGCGCGCGCGACGACGATGCCAGCGACGGTCATTAAACTTGCGGTCGTGCCCGTCGTTCCTTGATCGATCGTCAGGATGTGACGAGTATGGAATCTCGAACGAACAGCGGTCTGGACTGCTGAGCGAACTGTAGAACGAACTGTCGAACGTACGGTGGATTGGATTTTAGAGAAAGCCATGCGGACATGATGAATAAAAAGAGCGATAAAAGCACCCACCTCGAGCGCATGGCATACCGCGCACTTCCAAAATTTTTGATGGAGGTCTCACGCCGGTATTTTCGACTCGATGTTCAAGGTCTTGAACACATCCCCAGGCGCGGTGCCGGGATTCTTGCTCCCAACCATTCTGGATACTCAGGATTAGATTCAATGCTGCTCGCAAACGAGATAAATCGAGGTACAGGTCGGTTGCCCAGAATTTTGACTCATCACTTTTGGTTTCTGACGAGAGCGACAGCGGTACCGGCTGAAAAAGTCGGCTTTGTCGAGGCAACCACGGCCAACGGGCTTATGCAACTGCGGAAAAACAATCTGGTTATCTTGTTCCCGGAGGGTGAACAGGGAAATTTCAAACCAACAGCCAAGCGCTACCGCTTGCAAGAATTCAAACGCGGTTTTGTTCGTATGGCGCTTGAACAGCAGTGCCCGATCATACCGGTTTTGATTATCGGCGCCGAAGAAGCACACATTAACCTTGCTCAACTCGGTTTACCAAAATTTCTGGGTGGAGCGACAATCCCGCTACCGCTCAACATTATTCCGCTTCCGACAAAATGGACCATCAAGTTTCTACCGCCAATACACTTGCCGCATAATCCCGAAGCGCGCGATGACCGCGAGCTCGTTTTCGAGATCACCGAAGAAATACGCGAAACGATGCAGCGGGCACTCTCTGAGAGCGTAAAAAATCGCGAGTCGGTCTTTTAGATTCGACAGAACTGGGCAGCTTCAGTCTAAATATGAGGTAGCTTCTACAGTTTCCGAGCTTCCTCTGTGAGTTTCTAGCGATTCCAAGTAAGCGGGTGTCGTACGAATTTAACCTCGCAAACAAGGAAACTTAATGAAACACACTCTGCTCGCACTCGTCGCTTTCGCTCTAGTGACCTCAGGAATCGGTTCTATCGCATCAGCACGATCGGTTGATCGGACTCCGGTCGTTGCAACTTTGACGGGTTCGAAAGATGGCATTAAGCTTATCGCCCTGCTCGCGGATGGCCGCCTTCAGGTTCAAAAGACGGATGGAAAAGTCGTGCAAGTAAAACTGTCGACGCTGGCCGCTGATGAACTGATCGAAACCTCAAAGCAGTTGGCGAATGTCACTCTCACCGAGAGCGCGGGCGCCTCTTTCGCTTGCACCGCGATGCCTCCGGCATCATTGGCTCGACTTGCGGTGGCTCCCTACGACGAAACAAAAGACGTCTTCGAAGGAACCGCACGTTTGATTTTAAGCTCGCAACATTGCTCAGTCCGAAACAAAGTTCAGCCCGAGCACGAGTTCAATGAACAAGCGGCGAAAGAACTGCGCGCACAGTTGCTCATTCTCGGATACAGCACCCTTAAGTAGAAAAATTATGATGCGCTCGCGAAACCGTGCGAGCGCAAGCACCACCAGCGGTGCTAAACCAACGAACCTAGCGTCGAATGTCGTCCGCTTTATCGTCGCCAATCTCTAGAACCATTGCATTCCAGGCCGAGATGACGAAGCCCGGGTTTCCTGGATCGCGACCGACCATGACCCTCGTTATCAACAGAGCCAAGGTAACACTTATAACGAGAAGCAAGATGTACTCGACGACGACTTGCCCGCGTTCATCCAGACGGCTAGCGTGTTTCCATGACAACGGATTCAGACGATTCAAAACCGATCCCGCCTTCAAGTGATTTTGCGAAGTCTGGTTCAGGTTCATCCTCCTCGGGTCACTCCTCATTAGGATCGTCGAAATCGCGCCTGGCGTCGAGTGCGATCATTGGAACTTTACGAAAGCGTCACATTGGGCTCCCGGTTGTCGGCTTCATCCTCTTGGCCATTATTGGCTACACGGTAGTGTCGAATGACAGTACCCGGTTGCCGCATGCTTCGAGTGAGCCAGACCCAATGGCATCGGATCGGACCCCAATTGCAGATTTCAGCGTTCAATCCGTTGCCGGCGACACTTTTAAACTCAGCGATCATCAAGGCAAAGTGGTTCTCGTTAGTTTCTGGTCGTCCGAATGCACAACGTGCGTCCTTGAACTTCCAGCGTTTTCGGAACTTGTAAATCGTTATAAAAAGGACGGCCTTGAAGTGTTGTCCGTGAACCTTGATCCCGTCGAGAGCGGCGCAAAGGCCGCGAAAGAACTTTGGTCACGGGGAAATTTCAATTTCAATGCGTATCTTGATCCGTCTAAAAACGTCGCGAAGAACCTTGGCATCGAGACCGTGCCGAGCGGAGTCGTCATCGACCGCAAAGGTCGGATGGCTTTTAACAGTTACGGAGCCAACGATTGGCTCGCCCCGGAAACGGCGAGACTTATCGAAGATCTGCTGCTCGAAGAATAACGTCTTTTTCATTTGAATCGACGATAGCTGCCGGCGCGATTCCACGAATGACGTTCAACACGCGCGCAATGACACTTTCTAACTGTTGCTCGCACTCGTGCGCTTGAAGTGCAACGACGTGATCGCGACCGAGTCGCCCTAACGGCAGACTTTCAGGCGTCCACGAAAGGCCTTGCGATACAAAACACAGATCAAAAGTTTCTTCCGTCGGGTAAATCATGACGTAGAGGCTTGGACCCGACGTTCGTGGCCAAAGCGTCGCAAGGTCGTGCGTCTTCGATCGAAGTTCGAAATAGAACTTAAGTGCGAGCGCTTCCTGACTTTGAGTAAAATAAAGTCTCAACGGTCCGTCGAATATCGCTCCGTTGAATGCGGGTGAATAAAAAGGCGATTGCGTAATGTATAATCGGCCTTCAATTTCGGAGCTCGGCGCCATCCGTGTCGCTGTCTCGGTCATGTTTCTCTCCACGATTAAAAATGCCTATTAGCTTCGCATCGCCCCTAGCGATGCTATTGCTCGCACTTTGGGCCGAGCAAAATCGACACCCCTCCAGCATCCTGCCACGAGGAGTGTCTAATCAAAGCCTAGGCAACCCTGCGCAGTAAACGCAATTTTTTTTTAAGACCATTTAAGAAATCGATTCGAATTATTTCCATCACCCAGGAACCTGGCTCTATTCAACTAGTTACAAAAAGCCGACGGTCTTGCTTCATGCAGTTTAAAGGAGCACGTTCAGGGGATCGAAGCCTGAGTCCGCTTGCAGACGTACAAGCGCAAGTAACGCCAAAGGCGATGCGCACTGGTCAGACGATTTGAACGGCGGAGCGCCAGACGCTCGCAACTGCACGATGACTAAGATCAGGTCCGACTTCGTAGAAGAGGCTCGTGAGACTTCTCCCCTCTTCGAGAACGAGAAAATCTGCGGTCATACCTTTCATCAGTGCGCCGAAGTTTTTTTCGAGACCCAGCGCCGCTGCCGCGTTCACGGTATACGCCGCTAAAACTTCGGGAAGTGTCATTTGCATGTTTGCTCGCGCGAGCACACCCACCAGCGCTAGATCGAGACCCGGGCTGCTTCCCGGGTTGTGATCTGTCGCAAGACCGACGCGGACGCCGCTATCAATCATCGCACGCGCATTCGGATACGCGAGCCGTGTATACAAGTCTGCCGCGGGCAATAACACTGCGACAGTTTCAGATTTGGCGAGCTGAGCGATTTCGCTTTTGCCAGCTTCGATAACATGGTCGACGGACTTAGCACCAACACGAGCACCGAGACTTGTGCCTCCGCTCAGAGACAACTGATCCGCGTGAATAACGACCGGAATTCCGCTGGCTACTGCGCTTTCGATAAGTCTCGAACCACCCTTGAGTGAGAACGCACCCTTTTCGATGAAAATGTCGAGCCTTGCACTCGTTCGCTTTAAAAGCGGAAATAGTGTTTCGACTTGAGTGAGCCAAGATTCTTCCGTCTCGCCTGGTGGTATCGAATGGGCGGCGAGGCATGTAACAACAATCCTGGGCAAACCCTGTTTTCGGTTGGGCCGCGCGAGCTTCTTCTGCAGCTTCAACAGCAAATCGAGGTGCCGCTTTTCTTCGTTGATGTCGCCTGCGTAGCCAGTCTTAATTTCGACCGTCGTCGCACCTTGTTTGGACAGACTGCGAAGCCGTTTCACAACTCCGGCTTCCAATTCGCGAGTCGAAGCGTCGGCGGTAGTCAAGACAGTTGATCGAATGCCTCCACCCGCTTTGGAAATCGAAAGATATGAATCACCACGATTTCTTTGTTCGAACTCGTTAGCTCTCGAACCCGAGTACAGCAGATGCGTGTGGCACTCCACGAACGCCGGCAGCACTTCGCGATTTCCCAGCGAGACTTTCTTTATCTTTCCGCGCCACGCTGCTGAATTCGTTTTCGCATATGCGCTCCAGCTGGTCAGCGGACCTTGCCACTGAATTTCGCCCTTGGTGGACACGAGCATCGCCGCATTCTCAATGGTCGAGAAGCCTTCTGGCGTCGGCTTGCGGCCATGTTTGGCGGCAAAACCCGCGAATGTGTGAAGGCGGGAAATCGAGGTGAACAGTGTCACTTTGAAAACTTCTTTTGGTTCATGTGTCTCACAATAGGACGCAACCGAAATGCTGGCCACTCTTTTTAAACGTCGAGGAATCTATCAGGATGTGACCAGTGTCTAATTCGCAAACAGTTAGACCCACCCGGTTTTTCTACGGACAGGCTTGGGAGTTGCTCATCTAAGGCCGATAAGAAGCTTCGGGGCCGGGGGGTCCTAAAAAAATCCTTGGGGGGATTGATTTAATGGGCATAAGCAAACGCGCTCGCAATCTAACCATTTGGTTGGGTGTCGGATTCCTCCTTTCTCCACTCGGCTTCAATTGCCACCAGCGAACTGACCAATCGGCCGCAGTGTCGCAGTCTTCACAGGCACCAGCGGATAGCGAAGACCAGACTGTTCGTGCGATGGTGACTGCGGATGGTGCTCCCTTTAATTCAAGCAAAGTTCGAATATCAAACGAGATGACGATCTCGGCATCAAAGGCTTCACAACTTGGCCTCGCTTTGAAACTCGCGTCGAGCGACGACGTTCTAATTCCAAAAGGAACAGCGCTGCTCGCTCTCTACGACAACGATTGCCGCAAAAAACACGGCTCGCCACTTCGGTTCGAAGCTGAGGGTTACCACCAGAAAGACGACATTTCGCTTTCAGCACTGACCGTACAAGCAGAGAGCGATGAGTGCTTGGTTCGAATTGATGAAAATCCGATGCGCCAGTGGATTGCACCATCGGCAGAAGCGTCGACTGCGACGCCAACTACGGCAACGATCGGCGCACTTGCGACCGTGAACGATCCTCGTCTCGCTGAAGCAAGACACATTATCTTCGCAAAAGCCCTGCAGGCTTGGGACTGGTTTTATTCTGGGGCCGGCATCAACAGAGACGTCGTGGTCGCCGTCATCGACACCGGAGTTTTGCACACGCATCCCGACCTCATCGACAACATTTATACCGACGCCGCCGGGAATCGCGGAAGGGACTTCGTCAACAACGACAATGATCCACTCGACGACAATGGTCACGGTACACACGTCGCAGGCATCATGGGCGCACGTGCGAACAACGGCATCGGCGTCACTGGCGTGATGGGCACTCGGATTAAAATCATGGGTGTAAAAGTTCTCGATGCTCAGGGCGCGGGAGCCATCGCCGCTATCGTGAACGGCATTCGCTACGCCGCCGACAATGGCGCAAAAGTCATCAACATGAGTTTGGGGGGAGCAGGTGCAAGTACCGCTCTTCGCGATGCGATGATCTACGCCGCGGGTTTAGGTGTCGTCATCGTTGTTGCTGCCGGCAACGACGCGGCCGCAATGAGCCAGGCCACGTTTTATTCTCCATCATGCTACTCAAGAGATATTCCAGGAGCTCTGACAGTCGGTTCCGTTGATGCGGTCTCGGGAGCACTCTCGACTTTCTCTAACACTGGAACTGCCTTCGTTTGGATCGCAGGCCCTGGTTCGAACGGCATTCTTTCGACTTACACAGGAAACGCCTACACAGCGATCCAAGGAACATCGATGGCATCGCCCGTTGTTGCTGGCGCGGCCGCCCTTCTCGTCGCCTCATTCCAATCGCACTCGATCACTTACACGCCTGCAGACGTCGTTGCGGTGTTAACAGACAGTGCACGACCCGTCGCTGGACTCACCGCTACAATTCGAAACGGAGCAACCATCGACGCCGAACGAGCTGCGAAGCTCTTCTACAGTCGTTACGTAATGGCTGGTAACGGCGGAACGGAGGCTCAATGAAATCTCAATTGAAAAAGTGGCTAACGACAATTTGTCTTTCGTTCGCCTCGGCCGCGATGGTGTTTGGTTTTCAAAACTGCGGTGAGTTCAAAGTCGACGCTAGTCAGCTTTCTCAGTTCGGTTCGCTCGGCAACGCACCAAGTGCCGGCGGCGTGCTTGTCCCACTAACTGATAAGACAGATCCGACGTGCCTAACAAATCCGGCGTACGATGCATGCTTGATTAAGCAAAACCCGGTCGCCTCGAGTTCGGCGGCCCTTTCGACCGATCCGGTCGCTCGGCGAACGCAGTTGTCGAATCAGTCACTTTATGGAGTGAAGCTCACGTCGCTTGCGGGTAGCGGAAAGTTAGAAAATGCGACCATCAACGTGCAATCTTTAGCAACGCCACTAGCAACCACGACGGCGGCGTCGCTGAAGGCACTGCCTGGGGTTGTCGGCTCATCAAACTTTGAACAAGTAAATACCTACTATTGGGTCAATCGCGCGGCCGAATATTTCGACGCACGCACGAACGGTGCGCTACCGGCAAAAGGAAAAGGCGTTACCATCGTTGTCGACGACACGATCACTGGCTACGAAACCAAAACGAACACGATTCGTCTGAAATCTACTGAAGCAAGCGGTTCGGTTGCGTGGAGCGGCGACGTTGCGGTTCACATGTTTGGTATCGCGAATCTGATGCTGGCGAATCCAACCGGTTGGACGACTCTGTCGGCAGCGAGACACGCGACCCGCGATTCGCTCGACAAGGGTTACTGCACGGCTTTGGCAGGTTGCGCGAACGCCATTCGCTTCGGCGTTGGTGAATATTTCGCAGCGAGCATGTTCCCCGACCGAACTCAGATCGGAGCTGCACTTGCGAACACTGGCAACGCGCAGTTAATTGCGACCGTTGCCCGCGATGTTGCCGCACTTTCAACAAACACGGCTCAAGCATTGTTCACAGCATCAACGGGCAATGCGCAAGCTATGGGCGTATTGTACGCAGCCATCTGGTGGCAGGTTCGAGCAGCCGCTGGTACTGACAACTCTGAAATAGATCGCATCTTTTTAGAGCATCTTGCGCTTTTAGATGGAAACGACGATTTCAGAACTGCAATCGCTAAAGCTAAGACAGTTGATTCTCGTCTTTTCGGTGGCCGCCACTCGGCAAAGTTTGACTCTCAACTCACCGCGCGCGGGCTGTAATACTTTCCACGCAGTTTCGCTTTGCACTCATTCTAAGATTCCAGTAACTCCTGCGTATGTTTTATAGGTTCCACTTTGGAACCTGGGGGCGACGCACGAACGGGGGTTTGTGCGTCCGATTCGGTCGGAATCTCGGGGGGAGGGGCTATGGGACGTACTTACGTTCGTTCGCTGTCTTTATTTGTTCGCGGAAGCTTGTTCGGTGGACTTCTCTTTTCGGTCGCAAGCCTCACAGCTTGTTCAGGCGGCGGTTCAGGGGGCGCGCCAATGCTCACCGATGGCAAACCCAATTTTGAATCCTGCAATCCCAAGAATGTGGCTGAGCTCGAAGAAATCGTAAAAAAGGGTTCGGCTGGTGCCGGTCCCTTGGCAGACAACGCGAGAAAAACCGAGTGGGTTCAATCTGACTTTTTCGATAAGCCCTACGATCGGTACGACATCGAAGCGGTACTTGACGCATCGGCAGTTACGACCGCGATGTACGTTCGTTCGCTTGGAATTACTCTTCATAAAGCTCCGCGGCCCGACATGACTGGGCAATGCCCGATGTATTTCTATCTGAAAAATGCGCCGCCGCCGCTGCAAGAAGTCTGGAATGAAAATTCTGGCGGAGGAGGAAATTCCGGTTTGACCCTTGCCGGATTGTTCTTCGAATTCTGCTCGCAACCCGGAACACCTGGTTGCAGCGACCGCGCAATCGTGAATCCGACGATTCTCATCGATGAAGCGACAGAACGTTGGACCCTCATCCACGAGATGATGCATGCCAATTTTAATCAGGCTCGCAAAGCGTCGCCAACGACTCCGCCGAATTCGTATCTTGCTCGCGCTCACAAAGGCCTAAAATTAGATATGATCGCGGCGTATGAGGCGTTTGTCGCACTTCCAAACCGCGGCGACCTGATGAACGCGGCCGAAGTTCTCCGCAAGCGCGTCGAACTCGGAAAAGAAATTTTTGTTCGCGGGTCACTTGAAGAAGTAGCGCTTGAAGGAATGTTGACCGGGCTTTGGGCCGACGGAAAACTTTTGAACGTCGTCGACCGATCTCCCGACAGCGGCGTTGCGTACATGGAGTTCTCGCGCGACAAATACTTCCCGACGCTGATCGAGTTTGTTGAGATCGGGAAGATCTTCAAAAAAGCTGCGGAAGAAAACTTCTGGCCTGAGATTGCGACTCACATTGATGAGACCGATGCGTTGATGAAATCGTACAAGGCGGAAACTCAAGGTATTATCGATACCGCGAAAGCTAAAATCAAAGTCCGGCTAGAACTTCAGAATGGCTTCACCCGACCGCAGCTCGCGTACTTCGCTTCGGAGGACACGCCCGCGTTCGATGTTGTGAACCATGACAAGGTGATCCGTGCGCATTTGGCTAGCCATGACCAAGACGGCCTCGAAGCGGATTTTATACAAGACAACACCGAACTGCTTGCAGCGATCCGCTAAGGCGTGGGTGGGGAGCACCGGCGCTGTCGCTCGCACGTCTGCAATCGCATCCTCAATCTCAATTTGAGACGGCTTCATGAGAAGACCGTCTTGATTGATCCGTGAACATTCCTTCGTGCGACTCTGAGTAGGTCGAAGGGACCATCTATGAAAACGCTCGAAACTTCTCGCTGCCCACTGGTTCAAAAAATTAACGGTCCGCGACTTCCGCGTTTTAACGGCGCAGCACTCGCCACGGTCCTCGCATTTGGATTCGGCCTCATGGCCGCCGCAATCTCAAGCGGCCCATTCTAAAAGCTTCGCACCGCCACCGGCGATGCTAGCGAAAATCCCGTCGCAGTACTAAAGCGCAGCTCGGTAATCGCTGTCTTTTGGGGTGAAAACCAGAACCGTCGCGCCGGTCGTTGTGATCTCGGATTTATGTACAGCGCCCGGTACAATCCATATCGAGTCACCGGCGTTGTAAGCAATCGTTTGATAAACTCGCGGCATGACGTCGTTACTTTGTGTAATTTCGAAGGATCCATCCACGACAAAAATAAATTCGCCCGCTGGGTGTGAATGGCCGGGAATGATCGCTTCCTTCTCGGCTCGAAGTAGATAGCACTTGCCGTCGCCCCCGGTTTCATTCCAAAGCATTTTACGTTTCAATGTTCCGCCGAATCCAGGAATGTCATCCCAGCCGACTCCCGTCGTAGGCTCTGCCGCCATTGCGCGCGCCATCGGAAGAAAGGCAATTGCCATCGCCGACGTCGCGATTGAGGTCGACAAAAAATCGCGGCGATTTAGCAGGGATTTTACTTCTGAAACAGGGTCAGCTTGGATCGATGTCACTTCGAGCTCCGATGGTGAAATTGAATTCGTTTTATAGAAGTCGTTACTTATTAAACTCTCACCCGAAGTTCATGCGAAATTTTTCAGATAACCGGAATTTCGTACCGACAATTCACTTCTGTAGTTAGGCGTGATGCTCATTCACTTTAACGATAGGATCTGCCTTGATCTGCCAATTGCGATCGCATGCATTTTCTCTGCTCTGCATCACACTTCTCTTAGCTATAGGCACCCCGTCAGTATCAAGCGGCGCTGAAACAGTTCCGGGCGCTGACTGGAAAGCTTACGCCAGCACGAAAGCGAGCACGAAGTTTTCGGAGCTCACTCAAGTGAATCCGAGCAATATTTCAAAACTAAAGGTCGCCTGGCGATGGAACTCTCCCGACAATGCGATATTGGCGGCGCGCCCCGATCTCTTCGCCACTTATAACGAGGCGACTCCGCTTGCGATCGACGGATATTTATATGTCAGCACGGCAATGAGCCAAGTTGTTAAGATCAACGGTCGCACAGGCAAAACAGTTTGGACGTTCGATCCGAAAGCTTATAAAATCGAAATTCCTCCGAATTTAGGTTTTGTCCATCGTGGCCTCACGTACTGGAAAAGCGCGAGTGGGAAAACGCAAAGAATTTTAGTCGGCACCGGCGATGCGTACCTTATCGCGATCAGTCCGAAAACCGGCCGTCCTATTCAGAGTTTTGGAACCAATGGGCGTGTTGATTTAATCAAGGGTCTCAATCTCGACGGCACGGATTGGCCATCGCGCTGGCAATATGGCGTGACCTCGCCAGTTACGATTTGCAAAGACGTTATCATCGTCGGCTCGAGTATTATGGATGGAGCCGTCAGCGCGAAGGCCGTCCGCGGCGACGTTCGCGGTTTCGACGTTCGAACGGGAAAAATCGTATGGACTTTTCACACGATTCCGACCGACACCGAATTCGGCGTCGACACGTGGCTGAACGGATCGCATCGGTACACGGGCAACACGAACGTGTGGTCGATGACGAGTGCCGACGAAGCGCGTGGCCTTGTTTATCTGCCGGTCAGCACGCCGACGAACGACTGGTACGGCGGCAAACGTCCGGGCGACAATCTCTTCGCCGAGAGTCTCGTCTGTCTCGAATGCACGACAGGTCTTCGCAAGTGGCACTTCCAAATGGTTCACCACGGAATTTGGGATTACGATCTTCCGGCGGCACCAAATCTGGTCGACATCGAAGTTGGCGGAAAGAAAATTCCGGCGGTGGTGCAAGTTTCGAAGCAAGCTTTCACTTACGTTTTCAATCGTGAAACCGGCGAACCAGTTTGGCCGATTGAAGAACGACCGGTGCCGCAATCTTTAGTTGAGGCGTCTTCACCGACCCAACCGTTTCCGTCGAAGCCACCGCCGTTTGATCGCCAGGGAGTACATCCGGATGATCTGATTGACTTTTCTCCCGAGTTACGTTCAGAGGCATTGACGGTTTTATCGCAATACAATCTAGAATCTGATGGATCATCGCCGCTGTTTTCACCCCCAACGACGAGCAAAAAAGGCACACTGATCGCGCCAGGGTGGATCGGTGGGGCAAGCTGGTCTGGTGCCGCTTTCCACCCCCGCACGCAGCGGCTCTATGTGACTTCAATCACAAAACCCTGGGTCGGGCTGCTGACACCCAGCACGCTTGGTGCCGAGACCGATCCCGCGATGGGCCTCGATTTCGTGAGCGGATTCTTTTCTCGCTACGTGACGGGTCCGGACGGCCAAGTTCATGACATTCCTCTTTTCAAACCGCCATACGGACGTGTGACGGCAATCGATTTAAACAAAGGTGACACGCTTTGGATGTCGCCGCTAGGTAAAGGTCCGATCGAACATCCAAAATTAAAATCCGCGATCGCAGCGAGCGGCTGGAAGAATCAAAATCTTGGCTGGGATCGCCGTGGTCACATGCTTTTAACCGACCAGATTCTTTTCATCGGACAATCCGGCGACTTTGTCGCCGCAGGGTTTTCTCCGCGCTTTCACGCACTGAAATTTAACATCATCGAAAATGAAGATGAGCAAAACTTAAAATCGTTCGACCCAGAGACCGGCGCCTTACTCGCAGAAACGGACTTGGCGGTTGATTCGAACGGGACTCGAGTTCCGGGTGCAAGCGGAAATGCGTATGGAGCGCCGATGACGTTCTTGGATCAAAAGGGCGTGCAGGTCATCGTGGTTCCGGTCGGTGGAGCGAACAAGCCTGCGGAATTGGTGGGCTTGAGTATCGAGTAAGTCGTTTTCTTTTTCGGCGCCGAAGTTCTCTCAGCGAGGCAAATTATGGCAGCAGAACGCCGCGCTCGCGTGCTGTTCGCATCGCATCTTCATAACCAGCATCGACATGTCTGAAGACGCCCATCGCCGGGTCGGCCGTTAGCACGCGCTCGAGGCGCTTTGCGGCGGCCTCGGTGCCATCAGCTAAGATCACTTGTCCTGCGTGTAACGAATAACCCATACCGACCCCACCACCATGATGGAAGCTGACCCACGTCGCGCCACACGCGGTGTTGACGAGCGCATTTAAGATCGGCCAATCGGCTATAGCGTCCGAACCATCTTTCATCGCTTCGGTTTCACGATTCGGAGACGCCACAGAACCGCAATCCAAGTGATCTCGGCCAATGACAATCGGTGCCTTCACTTTACCGGTGCGAACCAATTCGTTGATCGCAAGTCCCGCCGTCGCGCGCTCGCCGTACTCGAGCCAGCAGATTCTCGCAGGTAGTCCCTGAAACGCGATTCGTTCTTGAGCCATGTCGAGCCAGCGGTGAAGTGATTTTTTCTTTGGGAAAAGTTCGCGAAGGAGATCGTCGCAGACTTTAATGTCTTGAGGCTCACCACTGAGTGCGACGAATCGAAACGGCCCCGAACCTTTGCAGAAAAGCGGGCGAATGTATTCAGGAACAAATCCCGGAATCTTGAAGGCGTCTTTTGTTCCGCCTTCGACGGCGCGTGCACGAATATTATTTCCGTAATCGAAAGTGATAGCACCCTTCGCTTGCATTGCAAGCATTCCGTCGACGTGTTTTGCCATCGACTTAATGGACAGACCTTCATATTTCTTCGGGTCCGACTTTCGAAGCGCGGCCGCTTGCCCAAGCGTATGCCCTTCAGGAATATAACCGTTGATCGGATCATGGGCGCTCGTCTGATCTGTCAAAACGTCCGGCTTGAAACCTTTTGCGATCAGCTGATGAATGACTTCGCTCATGTTCCCATGCAGCGCGACGGAACGTGCGATGCCTTGCGACTTATACATTTCGATTCGCGCAATTGCGTCGTCGATATCTTTCGCAACTTCGTCTACGTACTTCGTTCGCAAACGGAAATCGATTCGAGTCTGGTCGACTTCCACTGTCAGACTTGCGGCCCCGGCAAAAACCGCGGCCAAAGGTTGTGCTCCGCCCATTCCGCCGAGTCCCGCAGACAAGACACTGCAGCCTTTCAGTGGAGTTTCTTCGAGCTCGAGCGCGCTAAATTCCGTTTTTCGTTTCGAAGGTCCGAAGTGCTGCCGACCGCATTCGGCGAACGTCTCGTAAGTTCCTTGCACGATGCCTTGTGTGCCGATGTATATCCATGACCCGGCCGTCATTTGGCCATACATCATTAAACCTTTTTTATCGAGCTCATGAAAGACGTCCCACGTAGCCCATCTGCCGACGAGATTTGAATTGGCAATCAACACGCGCGGAGCATCGGAATGAGTCTTCACGATGCCGACCGGTTTTCCACTTTGAATAAGTAGCGTCTCGTCATCGGCAAGATTTCGAAGTGCACTTAAAATTTTATCGAATGCATCCCAGTTTCGCGCGGCTTTGCCGATGCCACCATAGACAACAAGATCCATCGGTCGTTCTGCAACGTCCGGATCAAGATTGTTTTGGATCATTCGATAAGCAGCTTCTTGAGTCCAACCTCGGCAAGAAAGTTTATTGCCGCGCGGAGCTCGGACCGCCCGCGGTCCAGTTTCAGTTTCTTTATTCATAGTGGCGAAAAAATACCCGCAAAAAAGGCGTTAGACTAGCTCGGCGATATGTTCCAATTGTCCCTAGCGTCGCGGCCACTTTTTCGTGTTCCAGCCGTGCGCCGCGATTCAAATTTGGAACAGTCTGATCCAAAACAGCGCTGTCCGGTCTAGCCACGCGTGGGACGTTCGGGTACACCTGGATGGGTAACGAAAAAACAAACACGAGGTCCGCGATGCCACTCTCAAATTCCTTAGGTCGAAAGCTCTTAGCACTTACAGCCCTATTCTTAAGCATATTTATACTGAACGCAGGAACGGCATTCGCCGCAAGCGTCTTTGTTCAACCACCGGCGGTTGAAGGCGAAGATGGCGGTTTAAAAGACACGCTTTACGAACTCGTAAAAGCAGCCGTGTCAGAAGAGTCCGGTTACTCAATCACTACGAACGCTAAGGAAGCGGACCTACAGTTAAAACCGCGTCTGCTCAAACTTGGCGGATCTTTTGTTGTGACGATCGACAAATTCAAGGGCGAAAAACTCGCGTTCACCACGAAGATGAAAGCAGCAAACGCAGAAGAACTCGACAATGTTTCAGCCCGCATCGTTCGCGCCGCACTTCAAGAAACTAAAGCGTCTGATACAGCGCAAGTCGACGACATTACACAGGCTGAAACAGTACGCGGTACGAACCGAATTCAAACGACACGCCAATGGAAGCTTGGTTTCGGTCCAGCGTGGGGATCTAACAACAATACTGATAAGAGCGGCATGGCCTTCACCCTCGGATTTGTTTGGGGCATCGATGCGAATTTCGATCTCGACCTCGCATTCCGCACTGCCAACTTCGACAAGAGCGGCGAAACCGGAGCTCACTTCACAGAATTCTTGATCGGCACAAACTACTACCTCACGAAGGGCCGCAACGCTCCGTTTTTGACCGCTGGTTTCGGACGGACAACTGCAAGCGTAAGCACTGTGAATAATTCGATAATCCCGTTCTCGGCGGACACGCTTTCGGGATGGTCGGTTCGAGGCGGAGTCGGCTACAAGTTTTTCCGCACTTCGACAGTTAACTTAGGTGTCGAGCTCAACTACTCGAAGGTGTTCGGCGAATCTACGGTTTCGAAAAGTTCGCCTGGAGTGACCAGCGCTGTCATCGCGCTTTACTACTGATCGACGGAGCCTTTCGCGGTCTCACAAATACCCGCCTCATCGAGGGCGGGTTTTCTTTTTGCGAAAATAGCGATTCGTGAGCTAACGTCGCCTTTATGAAATACATCATCGTCGGTACAGATCGTGTCGGTTCAAATTCAAAACGAATCGCCCTCGTAGTTCAAAATATTTATAAAGATCTCGGTGAAGACGTCGAACTGATCGAACTTCAAGAGGTGATGAAGGGTCTCGTTGCATCACCGCAATATGGCAACGTTACGGATCCCGTCTTGCTTCAGGCGGTTCAAAAGGTTGATCGGAGTGATGGGCTCATCATTGTTTCACCCGAGTACAACGGTTCGATGCCAGGAGCTTTGAAATACTTCATCGACCATCTGAAATTTCCCGATGCATTTCAAAGTCGCCCCGTCTGCTTCATCGGACTCGGTGGAATGTTCGGGGGCCTTCGCCCGGTCGAACATCTTCAACAGGTTTTCGGCTATAGAAACTCGTTCGTATTTCCAGAACGTATTTTTATTATGAACGTTTGGAATCAGTTTAAGAAAACGGACACAAATCCGGATGGAGAGTTTCGCGACTCGTTGATTTTGGGTCTCATGAAAAATCAAGCGCGTGATTTCTCGATTTTTGTCGAGGCACTGAAGACCTCGAAGCTCCACACGCAGACGCGAATCAAAGCGACATAACCGCTTCTTTAAAACTCAAGATCAGAACAGATTTTGCTAAGTTCGCCGGACTGAATCAGTTCGCGAATCGCCTCAATGTCGTCGTGAAAAACTCGATCATGCGGAGCAAAAGGAACTTTTGTGCGAATCAAGTCGAGTGCTTTTTTAACTGCGCCAGATGGCTGCAGCTTCTTGCCATTGGCGTCCGTCAACATATCGAGCGCTTGGGTCGCAGACAAGAATTCCATTGCGACAATCGATTCAGCGTTTCGAACAATCGCCTGAAACTTTCGTGCGGCGATTGTTCCCATCGAGACGTGATCTTCCTTGTCAGCTGAGGTCGGAATCGAGTCGACGCTCGCCGGATGCGAAAGAATTTTATTTTCGCTGACGAGCGAAGCAGCTGCGACTTGGACAATCATGTGTCCGCTGTTCAGCCCTCCTTGAGGAGCGAGGAACGCTGGTAGGCCCGACATCGCTGGGTTGATAAGCTTCTCGATTCTGCATTCAGAGATCGATGCCATTGCCGAAACCGCAATCGCCATGAAATCGAGTTGAAAGGCGACGGGTTCGCCGTGAAAGTTTCCGCAGCTCAGGATTTTTCCTGGTCCACCTTTTTCGGAAGGAGCAAACACCAGCGGATTGTCCGTCGACGAGTTCGCTTCAACCTCGAGCACTTCGATGCCACGGCGAATCGCATCCTTTGCGGCCCCGTGAACTGCAGGCATACAACGAAGCGAGTAAGCATCTTGAACGCGGCCACAATCTTTGTGACTCTCCGCGATCGGCGATGTTTCTCCGAGCAACGCACGCAAATTTGCAGCAGTTTTAATCTCGCCTTCGTGAGGTCGAGTTGCAGAAATCATGGCGTCGAATGCAGAACGCGCACCCTGCATCGCTTCAACCGTCATGGCTCCAGCGAGGTCCGTCAGCAGTGCTACCCGCTTCGCCTCGAACGCCGCTAAAAGGCCAACCGCCGTCATCACCTGACAACCGTTGATCATCGACAGACCTTCTTTGGCGCGAAGATCGAGTGGTTTTATTTTCTTTTTCTCGAGAGCTTCTTTCACCGGTATCACATGTGAACGGCGAGTCTCTGAATTTCCTTGAACGTAGTTCTCGCCGAAGACCTTGCCTTCACCGATGATCGCCAGGGCCAAATGCGCCAGCGGCGCTAAGTCGCCACTGGCACCGACGGAACCCTGCTGCGGAATCGCTGGAATAATGTCATTGTTCAAGAACTCGAGAAGCTTTTCGACGACGTCGACACGAATTCCCGAATGGCCGCGCGTCAGTGCATTCGCTCGAAGAAACAGAATGGCACGCGCTTGCCTTTTGCTGAACAGATCGCCAATACCAACGGAATGCGATCGAATTAAATTCTTTTGTAACTGTTCAATTTCAGAGTCGCTGATTCGAACCGACGAGAACGCGCCAAAGCCCGTGTTGACTCCGTAGATGGCTTCGCCGGTACCCATGCGCGACTCGATGTAGTCACGCGACTTTTTCATTTCTAATCGCGCACTCGCGGCTAACGTCACGACATAGTCGGTTCCGGGTCGACCGTTTGCTACAAGCCACAATGTTTCAAGACTGACGTCACGACCATTGAGCTCGATTGATTTTGCGCTGTTTGCCATGCCGGGTTTCTACAGGGAAATCGAGCAATCGCTCAAGCGGAACAGTATAGAAATGCGTCTTCTGCTGAATTTCGACGCGGCTCGCTCGATGACTTGGCGCTGAAGTCACAATGTGGGCATTTGCCGTTCATCACGAATCACTGGTCTACCGAAGTTCCTGCATCGCGCGTGCGCGATCGGCAGCGCCGAAGATGGCGCTGCCTGCGACGATGCAGTCAGCACCTTCAACTTGCGGGCGAGTCAATGCGTTGATGCCGCCGTCGACTTGAATGAGGACATTGAAACCCTTGAGATCAATTTCATTTCTGAGGCGTGTGATCTTTGTTACTTGATCCTGCATAAAGCTCTGTCCACCGAAACCCGGCTCTACGGTCATCACGAGGACGAGGTCGACTTGATCGAGATAGGGCAGAATCTTTTCAAGCGCCGTTCCCGGTCGCAGTGTGATTCCACACCTAGCGCCGCCCAAGCGAATTGATTTCAGACAAGCGGCGACGTCCTTCGTGCTCTCAACATGAATCGTGATGCCATCAGCGCCAGCGTTCAAAAAATCCGGAATGAGTTTTTCGGGATTTTCCACCATCAAGTGACAGTCGAGTGGAAGCTTTGTGGCTTTTCGCAGGGAAGCTACGATGGGCGCACCAAGCGTGAGATTCGGAACAAAATGATTGTCCATCACGTCGACGTGAACCCAATCCGCGCCGAGCTTGTCAACCGACTCGACGTCGCGACCTAAATTCGCGAAGTCTGCACTTAAAATCGAAGGAGCCAGCAGCATACCGCCGAGTTTTGCTTTGCGAACCCACGGTCCTTGATATTTCATCATTTTTTGGCTCCTAAAGAATCCGCGACAAGACCGTTCTGAAATATTTCGCCGACCGACAAAGGATACCCGCGCAGGTATTCTTTTACAGGCATACGCGCGCGAGATTCGGGCTGCAGTTCAATCAATCGAAGCAATCCGCGTCCGCACTGTATGTCGATGCCAGAGTCGTTTGCCGCGCGCACTTGTCCTGGCACACCGTTTCGTCCCTCGTCGATCACTTGTACCGTGTGCACCTTGAAAGTCGTCCCGTCGGCGCGTCTGGCATAGGGAATCGGACCAAGAGCGAGTCCCCGCGTGAGATTTAAAATCTCTCGCCCCGGTTTCGACCAATCAACGGCAGCTTCGGATTTTTTAATTTTCCCGGCGATCGTGACACCTTCACTTTGGTCGATCGGAGTAAGATGGCCGCGCAGGTAATCCATATATTCAACTTCAAGAAGTTCGCACCCAAGTTTAGCGAGAGCCGGATAGACGTCGGTTGCCTTATTTTCATCTGTCAGCTTCAAACGTCGAATACCAAGCACCGGACCGGCGTCGAGTTTCTTGACGACGATCTGCAGTGCCACGCCCGTCTCAGAATCGCCCGCCATCAGCGAACGCTGAATCGGTGCAGCACCTCGCCACTTCGG
>JAYSST010000586.1:0-2895 GCA_043720435.1 Bdellovibrionales bacterium | reverse complement strand
ACTTTACATCGATCGAGGGGTCGATCGAGTCGCTCATGGCCTGATAAGCATTCATCACGATGTTGAGGACGGCTTGTTTTAGTTTGTCCCGGTGACCGGGAATCGTCTGGACCGCCTTGAGGTCGACAACCTGTCGAACCTCAGACCGAAGAGATTTGTTCAACTTCGCCATCTCAAGAACGTCACGTAAAACCGTGTTGATGTCGACTGGATCATCTTTGATAAGCTCGGGTCGTACGAAGTCGAGGAATTCAGTGATCAGATTGTTCAACCGGTCAATCTCTCGAAGAGCGATCCGCATGAGCTTTTTTTCTTCTTCCTGTCCGCTCGAGAATCCGGCATCAAGCATCTGAATAGATCCGCTCATGCTTGCCAGCGGATTACGAATCTCGTGCGCAATACCTGCGGCAAGCTGCCCGACCGCCGCCATTTTTTCACTCTGGCGCATCGCGAATTCGAGACGTCGAACTCGAGTCAGATCGTGGAATGTGACGATGAAGCCCTTCAGTTCACTCTCGGCGGGCAACTGACTTACAACTAGTTCGAGAGTTTGCCGACCCTGCATCGGGTTCTGATGAATCCAGTCGATGCGAGCAGTCCGATCGACACCTGTCACACCTGCATCGTGAATCTTGCGAAGTGCACTAGAAACTGTCTGCATCGAGCCAGGAACGATCGAGTCAAACATGCGGCCGACGATTTCACGCGGAATAGGATCAAGTATTTCGAAAGCCGCGCGGTTGGCCTGCAAACAAATACCCTTGTCGTCGACCGTGATGAGGCCAGTCGCCATGTTGTCGACGATCAATGCCTGCAGATTTCGTAATGCGCGTAAATCTTTGCCTTGCGCCTCGAGGGAACGTCCCATGAAGTCGAGTTGCTCGCTTAAATATCCTGCGAGACCTGCGACGGCGAAGAATGCGATGTTGTTAAGTCCAACGGCAAAAAACAGCGCCTGTCCCCGCAGCTCTGGCCCCATGATCATCAGGAAACTGAAAAGAATCGAAGTCCAAAGCGAAAGAATATTTGCGCCGCGACGTTGGAAAACGAACCCGCAGAGAATGATGTTTACGAGATAAAGAAACAAGAAGATCGACTGGTTCACGCCTGTGAAGTGAATCAGTCCTGTGATGAAAAACGATTCAAAGAAAAACAGGAAAGCCGTCACCGGCCAGGAGTGCAGCGCCTTATCGAAGAAGACCAGATAGATCGAATGAATGGTAAATGCGATCGACATGAGGATGTAGACCGGAAGCAAAACTTCCGTGTTCACAAATTCAGGTTGAACCGCCTGAAAACCCAATATGATTAGCAGGATTGCCAGGTGGAATCCGAGTCGAACTGCTGCAATGACTGTCATCGGAGTTCGACTTCGCGAGAAATCGAATCCCTCTAACTTATTCACCGGGACCTATCCGACCGAGCCGGCCATGTTGAAGATCGGGAGGTACATTGCGATTACCATGACCGCGACAATACCTCCGAGAACGACCATAAGTATCGGCTCCATGACCGATGTTAAGGCGCCCACGGCGACGTCGACTTCATCTTCATAGAAGTCGGCAACTTTGTTCAGCATCTGGTCGATGTTTCCAGTTTGTTCCCCGACGCCGATCATTTGCGTCACCATCTGCGGAATGTATTTCTCTTTTGCTAGCGGAACTGTGAGCGATTTTCCTTCCGAGATTGCTTCTCGGGCCCGCAACAAAGCGTTCTCGATCACGTGGTTGCCAGTAACTTTCGATGCAATCTCAAGGGCTTCCATAATCGAGACACCCGAACTCAGAAGCGTAGCGAGTGTCCGAGTGAATCTGGCCGTCGCCGACTTCTGAATGAGATCACCTATAAAAGGTAAATCGATTAAAACTGCGTCGATTGTCTTCTTACCCTCGTCGGTTCTATAATAATTTACCAAGAGAAAGACGCCGCCGCCGATCCCACCGATAATCGCCCACCAGTAGGACATAAAAATCTTTGACATTGCGACGACCATTTTCGTCAAACCCGGAAGCTCCTGGCCCGAGCTTGCGAAAACCGATTCAAACTTAGGGATAACGAATACGAGAAGACCGGCGACAACGACGAACGCGACGATCAAGATGGCGATTGGATAAACGAGCGCACCCTTCACTTGCGATTTAATCTTCACTGCTTTTTCAATGTAAATTGCGAGTCGGTTTAAGATCGCATCAATGTTACCGGATTCTTCTCCGGCCTTCACCATGTTGACGTAGAAGCGATCAAACACAAGCGGATGCTCGGCCATTGCTTCACCAAATCGTCGTCCCTGGTTAATATCGTTAATCATCGCTCTCATAGCTATGGACAACCCGGCACTTCGATTCGATTGCGAAAGAACTTCGAGCGACTGCAAGATGGGAATGCCCGAGCTCAACAAAGTTGAGAGCTGACGAGTAAAAATTTGGAGCTCTTTTGGCGGTACGCTTTTGCCGCCAATTTTCTTGGATACCGAAACTTTTTGTTCAGCTTGCGCGAGCCGCATCGGCATCAATTTTTGCGCGCGTAATTTTACACGAGCCTCATTTTCGGAACTTGCTTCGAGTTCTCCTTTGAAAACTCGACCCCGTCCATCGCGGGCCTCGAATACAAATCGACCCATTATGCACCTGCTTGCTTGAGCATTTTCTCAAGCGACTCGAGATTTGGAGATGCCTCATAGGCCGTTCGCAGTTCGATTTTACGCCGAAGAACAAGCTGCACGAGACATTGGTTCATCGTCACCATGCCTGACTTTTCCTGCCCAACCTGCATCAAAGACTCGATCTGATGCAGTTTTCCCTCTCGCACAAGGTTCCGGATACCTGGCGTCATCAGAAGAAATTCGCAGGCTACCGTTCGCCCCCCGCCGAGTGCCGGTAAAAGGCGCTGTGAGAT
>JAYSST010000585.1:0-2907 GCA_043720435.1 Bdellovibrionales bacterium | reverse complement strand
AGTTTTCAAAACTGCTTTGACCGCGGCTTTCGCCGGCGCCTTAGCAGAGCCTTTCGCAGCCGGCTTACTCGCGGCTTTTGGCTTTGCTTTACTTTTTGCGTTCGCAGAACCCTTTGCCGACTTTCCTGCCGCCATTAATCCCCCGATTGTTCCGTCCAGAACCCCATCGCGCACGACCGATGTGATGCGTCGCGAAACTCGTTTCAACTGACTCAGCATAATGCCGCCTTAAGATAGTCAAACTAGACAAGAGGCCGTCATAAAACAAGCCAGAACTCATGTAAGCAGGTATGACAACCCCATGGCAGTAACCATAAATAAAATTACTGATGCGCTCGGATCACTTGTCACGTCTACGCACTTCGCACCAGAAAAAAAAGGAAGCAGCGGCGAATCACTGATCATTATTTCCGTCAGCAGCCCGGATTCGGCCGGTCCCGAGCAGGTCGCCTTCGTCACTCAGCAGAAATACTTCGAAAAAGCGCTGCAAGGCTCAGCAAGTGTCCTTTGTTTTCCTGAAAATACCCGCGAGGTCATATCTCAAAGACTCACTGGCCCCGCTTTTCGACCACATTTCTTTTCTAAAGAGCCCGAACTCGCGATGCGCGAGACCATTCAAAAGTTTTTTCAGAAGACCCCGTTTGTTAACCGAGAGTCGACGGCTTTAGTTCACCCGACCGCCATTATCCATCCCGAGGCCGTGATCGCAACGACCGCGCGAATCGGGCCGTACGCCGTCATCGCGAGCGGCGTTGTGATTGGCGCAGAGTCGGTCATCGGCGCACACACTGTTGTCGAAACTCGCACCAAAATCGGCGCACGCACCGTCTTACATCCGCATGTTTATGTCGGACCCACCTGCGATATTGGTGACGACTGCGAGATCAATCCGTTCTCGGTTATCGGCAAAGAAGGTTTCGGCTACGCCCACGACTCAAAGGGCAATCACTACCGAATCCCACACACCGGACGTGTCATCATCGGTGACCGAGTCCATCTCGGCGGCAATGTGAACGTAGATCGCGGAACTTTCAGCGACACACGCATCGACTCGGGAGCAATCCTGGACAATCGAATTCAAATTTCTCACAACGTCGTGATCGGCGCGAATTCAATTATCACAGCGGGATTCAACGTCGCCGGCTCGACGAAGATTGGCAAAAATTTCGTCACCGGTGGAAACACCTCGGTGACCGGTCACATCGAAATCTGCGACGGCGTTCAGCTTGCCGGAGTTTCCGTGGTTCGCAAATCGATCACCGAGCCCGGTGCCTACGGTGGCAACCCGTTGATGCCGATGCGCGATTTCATGCGCATGTCTGCGGCACTTGCAAAACTACCGTCGCTGCTCAAAAAGTTTCGAAAACTGCTCGGCGACGATTCCATCGAACCAGAACTAGACACCTAGCGACTTCGAGGACCCTGTTTTTCATCTATCCGTAAAGTCCCACTCAGGTTTTTTTTAAACCCCGCGCGAGCGCCTTCGGTCCGAAATGCCGAGGCAAAAGCTCCGAGAGCAACATCGACTCTTTGACTCCATTTAAATCACCAAGCCACACGCGAGTCTGCTCGGTCGCGAACTCGCTGAGCACCTGCAGACAAATCGCGCACGGCGGAGCCGGCGGATTCATCTTGGTCACCACAACAACATCTTTCACGGTTTTCGCTCCGTCGGCGACCGCACGCAACATCGCATTCCGTTCGGCGCAAATGGTTCCGCCGTAAGATGCGTTTTCAACATTGCAACCCGGGTGCATTTTTCCCTGATCGTCGATCAGGGCCGCGCCAACCTGAAACTTCGAATAGGGCGCATAAGCGTTTTGGCGTGTACGAACCGCGAGGTTCCACGCCTTTTCGATCGCGGCAGGAAGCACGGTCGTTATTTTTGAATCCGAGATACCGTCGTGTTTTACTTGTTTGGCCATTCACTCTCGAGACTAGACACGAACCCTTCCATCGGCTAGCCCCTTTTATATGAGCTACGAATTTTATAAAGTTCTTCACTTGGCCGGCCTCGTTACCCTCTTCACTTCCCTCGGGGCATTAGCCTTCGTCCCGGGCGAACGGCGAAAACCGCTGATGATGATGCATGGAATTGCAACCGTCGTCATGCTCGTGGCCGGTTTCGGTCTTCTCGCGAGACTCGGGCTTATGGGAAATCTTGGACCATGGGTTTACGGTAAGCTCGCAATCTGGTTAGTCATGGGAGCCGCACCGGTCATCTTACGGCGTAAACCAAAGATGGCTCTGACAATTTTGTTGGTTTCAATTGCACTGGGCGCTATTTCGGCGTGCCTCGCTATCTACAAACCCGGAGCATAAGTGGTTGCACGTTTTGAAACAGTGTTACTGACACTGTTGTTCATCACGCCATCCTATGCGGCGGAAATTCCGTGTAAGAAACAAGCTGAAGCTTTCGCGTTTTCCGAATCGAAGAAAAATGGCATGCCCGCGAATCAACTGCACACGGCTCATCCGACCGAAATGGATGGGATCAGCGTCGTCGTTTACGTTGGCGGACGCACTGGCTACGACTATTTCAAATTGAAAATCGATGCCTCGTGCAAACAGATTTCTGTTATCGAGAAAGAGCATGCGAAATAGTAGTCATGATTAAATTATTGGTGACCCTGATAATTTGTGTTCTCAACGTGCCGTACGCTTTCGCGTGCAGGCCAAGTTCGACCCATCGGTATCCAACGCTTGAAGAGAACTTCAAAAAAGCCGACGCCGTATTTATAGGTCGCATCACAGACTCGAAACTAACGGCAAGTCAAAAATCGTTAAAGTTTAAGGTCGTCAAAGCTTGGAAGAAAGCGACTTCGATGGGCCCCGTGGTCACGGCGGCAATCAACGATCCTTCGAGCTGCGACCGTCTCGGATACGAAAAGGCCGATGGACAACTCT
>JAYSST010000584.1:0-1186 GCA_043720435.1 Bdellovibrionales bacterium | reverse complement strand
GTTATTGCAGGCGTCGGAATGCCGCAGATTTCTGCGATCATCGAGTGCGCAGCGATAGCTAAGAAAAAAGGAAAGACCATTATCGGTGACGGCGGAATCAAGTATTCTGGCGACATTACAAAAGCTCTCGCGTTGGGCGCGTCTTGTGTGATGGTCGGAAATCTTCTCGCAGGTTCTGACGAGAGTCCGGGCGAAAGCCTCTTGTATCAAGGGCGCACCTACAAAGTGTATCGCGGAATGGGATCGCTCGGTGCTATGGCGCAGGGGTCGAAAGATCGTTACTTTCAAGCCGATGTTCAGGATTTCGACAAGCTCGTTCCCGAAGGTATCGAAGGTAAAGTCCCATACAAGGGAAGCGCGTCTGCAATTCTACACCAGCTCGTTGGCGGCGTAAAAAGCGGCATGGGTTATATGGGTGCACAGACAATCGCGGATCTTCAGAAAAAAGCAAAGTTCATTCAGATTTCTTCTTCGGGCCTTCGTGAATCCCACGTGCATGACGTGAGTATCACAAAGGAAGCACCGAACTATCGTCTCGAGTAGGAGTCCAAATGAGCATGACGACAATGCCCCCAATGCCACGAATGACCTCATCGGCTCATGAGCTGGAAAAATCTCTCGAAGAAGCGGCTCTTAATAGCGGTTCGAAAACCGACGGGACCGACCAGACGAAGTCGGGTTGGGACCAGAAAATTGAAGGCGGTTTCGTCGTTCTCGATTTTGGAAGTCAGTTAACTCAGCTGATTGCGCGGCGACTGCGCGAGTTGCATTATTTTTCTGAACTTCTGCCTTTCAATACGCCGATCGAAGAAATTCGAAAACGCAAACCAAAGGGCATCATTCTTTCTGGTGGTCCCTCGTCGGTTCACGAAGAGGGAAGTCCCCAAGCCGACGTTAAAGCACTGCGCGAGATCGCTCCACTGCTTGGCATTTGCTACGGCATGCAGTTGATCGCCCAGGCGTTGGGCGGCAAAGTTGAAGCTGCGTCGAGCCGTGAGTATGGGCACGGGTATGTGGATTGGTCTGAAACGATGTCTCCGAAAGTTCCGATTTCGCAAAAGGTATGGATGAGCCACGGCGACGTCGTTCGAGTTCCACCACCCGGATTCAGAATCGTCGGCAAAAGTGATTCGGATCACGCGGCTGCGATGAAAGGCGATCGCGTATGGGCCGTTCAATTTCATCC
>JAYSST010000583.1:0-2913 GCA_043720435.1 Bdellovibrionales bacterium | reverse complement strand
GCGTCGGTCTCGATCTGCGAAAAGCCACGCCGTACTATGGCTACGACCAACTCGATTTCAAAATTCCGGTCGGCACGACGGGCGACGTTTACGATCGTTACTTAGTGCGCGTTGCTGAAATGCACGAATCATTAAAGATCATTGAACAGGTTTGCAAAAACATGCCTGAGGGCGATTACACCATTCGCGACAAGTCGATTGTCCTTCCAGAAAAGGCCGACGTTTACGGAAATATCGAAGGCCTGATGAATCACTTCATGCTGATCATCAAAGGTCTGCGACCGCCTGTTGGCGAACTCTATGACGCGACCGAGGCTGCGAACGGCGAACTTGGATTTTACCTCGTCAGTGATGGCAGCGGTCGACCGTACCGCTTGAAGTGTCGTCCACCTTGCTTTGCGATCTATCAATCGTTCCCTGAACAAATCACGGGCGGTCTATTGTCCGACGTCGTTTCGATTCTGGGTTCGATGAATTTGATCGCAGGCGAATTGGACAGGTAACAGTTCCCTATTTGAAGGGCGGCGTGTCGAAAGACTTGCTATGAGAGGTTAGAGGAATGTTTCAGTTATCGGATGAAGGTTTGAGATACGTTAAAAATGAACTCACTCGCTATGAAGTGAAGCAGTCGGCGATCATTCGCTGTTTGTATCGCGCTCAAGATGAAAATGGCGGTTGGGTCAGTCCTCAAGTGATCGAGCACTTGTCGAAGGTCATGGAGATTCCGGCCGCGCAGATCGAAGAAGTCGCGACGTTCTATACGATGTTCAACAAAACTCCGGTCGGCAAAAACCACATTCAAGTGTGTGTGACACTGACGTGTGGAATGATGGGCGGTCGCGAGCTTTGCGACTCGATGATGAAAGAGGCGGGCTGTAAAAAACTTGGCGACGTTTCTCCCGACGGGCTTTTCACTTTCTCGAAAGTCGAGTGCTTGGGCTCTTGCGACACAGCTCCGATGCTTCAGTTGAATCGCGATCCATATATCGAAAATCTCAATACCGAAAAAGGTGTCGAGCTTGTCCGAAGTCTTCGCACACAATCGGCCGGCGCTAAGACCGGCACTACGGGCCGGGGGCACTGATGGCTGAAGCAAAATACCTCTCGGAACATTACGATAAGCCAGAATTCAGAACACTCGAAGGTTACAAAAAACTTGGTGGCTACGAGCAGCTCGCGCGTGCTTTAAAAATGGAACCGCAAAAAATCATCGATGAAGTGAAGGCCTCGGGTCTTCGCGGTCGTGGTGGTGCCGGTTTCGCTACGGGTGTTAAGTGGGGCTTCTTGCCGAACAACGGTGAGCCGCGCTTTTTGCTTTGTAATGCTGACGAATCTGAACCGGGCACGTTCAAAGATCGCGTAATGATGGAAAAGGCTCCACATCAATTGATCGAAGGGATGTTGATCTCGGCGTTCGCGATAAAATCGAAAAAAGCTTACATCTATATACGCGGCGAATACATGGGACCAGCAGCGATCCTCGAAACGGCGATCGCAGAAGCAAAAGCGGCAGGGCTCATTGGTAAAAATATTATGGGTTCGGGTTTCGACTGCGAGCTCGATCTTTACCTAGGTGCTGGCGCCTACATCTGCGGTGAAGAGACAGGAATGATTTCTTCGCTTGAAGGTCTGAAGGGTCAGCCAAAATTGAAACCGCCATTCCCTGCGGTTCAAGGCTACCTTCGCAAACCGACGATTGTGAATAATGTCGAAACACTTGCGGCTGTTGTCCCGATCATTCGCGACGGCGCTGCGGGTTTCCGCAAGTACGGAACTGAAAAATCGGCAGGAACCAAGCTGTTCTCGATTTCCGGTAACGTGAACAAGCCTGGCACCTACGAAGTTCCACTCGGTTATCCGCTGATGGATTTGATCAACAAAGAGTGCGGCGGTATGAAAGCCGGTCGCAAACTCAAAGCTGTTGTTCCTGGCGGATCGTCGGCTCCGGTCATCACCGCGGAAGAATGCGAAAAGGCGACACTCGACTACGAGTGCCTAGCAGCCATGGGCACTATGCTCGGTTCGGGCGCGATCATTGTGATCGACGATTCGAACTGCATGGTCGATGTGCTTTCGACGATCTCGCACTTCTATCACCACGAATCTTGCGGACAGTGCACCCCTTGCCGCGAAGGCACGGGTTGGATGGAGCGCTTGATCCACGGCATCGTGCATGGTCACGGCAACGAAGGTGATCTCGACCTGTTACTTAAAATCGCTGACCAAATGAAGGGTCGCACGATCTGCGCCCTTTCAGATGCCGCGGCTTTGCCGGTCCTGAGCTTCGTTACGAAGTTCCGAGATGAATTTGAATACTTCGTTCGTGAAAAGAAATCGAAAGTTCGCGGAGGGCAGATCTATGCTCAAATCAGTCACTAGTTCCGGTCACGACTCTGCCAACGTATCGGGAAATGTGTCGCCAAACCAAATGGCGCCGACAAATAAGATGGTCACTATTTCGATCAACGGTAAAGACGTTGAAGTGAAAGAAGGTTCGACGATCATCGAGGCCTTCTATCAGAACAAACTCGATATCGCTCACTACTGCTGGCACCCAGGTCTTACGATCGCGGGCGTCTGCCGTCTCTGCATGGTCGAAATCGAGGGCAATCCACGGCTTCAGATCGCGTGCAACACCACGGTCACTCCAGGCATGAAAGTGAACAACGCTTCCGCCAAAGTTAAAGAGGCGGTGAAGTGGGGACTCGATTTTCACTTGATCAACCATCCACTTGATTGCCCGATTTGCGATCAAGCAGGCGAGTGCGGACTGCAAGATCAGTACATGAAGTACGGGCAGTACGATTCTGAAATGGGCGAACGCAAAGTTAAGAAACACAAGGTGGTCGATCTTGGTCCACGTGTTGTTCTCGATAGCGAGCGCTGCATTCTTTGCTCGCGTTGCGTCCGATT
>JAYSST010000582.1:0-1191 GCA_043720435.1 Bdellovibrionales bacterium | reverse complement strand
GAATTGACTCGAGATAAATCGAACCGAACGACCGCGCTAATGGGCAGTCGGAATTGGCGAGGAGTAATTGGTAGTTTTTGAGCGAGCGAAAGTTCGTTTATCGTGACGCAGCCGAGGCGACGTCGCGAGCTCAAAAAGAACCCGATGAGTCATGATCTCAAACCGAAGTAGGATCTTGTTTAGACCAATAAACACGAGGCCTTACACGGAGGTAAGACCATGCCCATCGAGTTCCGAAGAGCATATACAGATGAGATCCGCGACCGCTATAAAAATGCAAAGCGTAAGCAGAAGTCAGCGATTTTGGACGAATTTTGCCGCGTGTGTGGGTATCGGTCACGCAAGCACGCGATCCAGATTTTAAACGGCAAAAGAAAGGCGCCCGAGATGAAGTCGCGGCCCGGCCCGCGTTCGCGTTACATGGCGTCACAGAGCGATCTTAAAGAGCTGTGGCGACTAATGAGTCGAATCTGTTCGAAGAAGATGAAGGCGGCGATGCCGCTGTGGCTGCCGTTTTATAAAGCGAGTGATCGCAACAAAGAACTGTTGCTGTCGATGAGTGCCTCGACGATCGATCGGCTTTTGAAACTTCACCGCCGTGCTCAAGGAAAAGGGCTATCGACGACGAGACCTTCGATCAGGATGAAATTAAAAATTCCGCTTAAGCTTCTCGATGGCGAAACGAAAGTTCCTGGGTTCGTTGAGGGCGACACGGTTGCGCATTGTGGGAATTCGATCGCCGGCGACTATGCAAATACATTAACTGTGACGGATTTATTTTCGGGCTGGACGGACCTGAGGGCGTCTTGGAAAAAAGAGGCTGAGGGCATTCGAAATGGCGTGAGTAAAATTGAGAACCGCTTGCCGTTTACGCTCGTAGGATTTGCGTCGGACAACGGATCGGAATTTATCAACGAAGTGTTGCACGGCTACTTCACAAAACGGCAAGCGCCCGTGCACTTCGTTCGCCGTCGTGCCTATAAGAAAAACGACAACGCGCACGTCGAGCAAAAGAACTGGACGCATGTCAGAGAACTTTTTGGTTACGAAAGGTTTGACGATCCAAAGCTTGTGCCGATGATGAACGAAATTTACCAAGCCTACTGGTGCCCGCTTCAAAACTACTTCACGCCATCCATGAAACTGATCGCCAAAGAACGAATCGGCGGTGCAATCAAAAAGCACTACGAC
>JAYSST010000581.1:0-7451 GCA_043720435.1 Bdellovibrionales bacterium | reverse complement strand
CCAAGATCTTTAATGAGCCACTCAATAACGGAAGGGTATCCGATCTCGGCATAGAGTCTGCGCGACTCAATTTCACCAACGAACTCGACGATCTGCCGATCAAGTTTTCGTTCGTCGCCACGTAAACTGCGTACACCTAAAAGAAGTTCGGCATCGGAAAGTAATTCAAGCTCCATAAATTCCTCCTCGGAAGAGAGGACTGTACACCATGTTTTAGAACGTGATTTCTATGCGCGGAGAACCCGGATATGCTGTTGTGATTTTGAATTCGAGTCCGGTCACGAAATTGCGTGCACGACTCGATCTTGAGCCGATATGCGCCGCACGAACCACGCTAAAACACCGACACTTGAAACAACGAACGTCGATCAAAACCGACACGAACCCACGTCAATAAAAAAAACAAAAATCTGCACTATCTGCCATAGTGCAACGCCAGTGGAACGGTGAAACGCCACCCACCGCTGAACGCCGCTCGAAGACGAAACAGACTTCATCCAAAGTGACTTTGTAAAATCCCAAAACGCAAAACCGAAAACTTCAATACGACAAAATCATCCAGGCTCGCGCTCGGAGCCAACTCCCACTCCTTGCCACGACTCCTCGCTGAACACTCGACACCAACTACCTTCGCCAACACTCATCACCATTCTCTCCGCTAAACTCGCCGCCACTCAACGCCACCAGCACGCCTCGCCCTAACGCCCCCGCGACACGTCGTTAACGACGAAACCCAATTCAAAAAAGTGACCGTTTACGTCGCCAGCCCCAGCCCCCTCAGAAAGAGTTTCAATCGAATTCCCGGCGCTGTGCCTCTCCATAGCCCTCGCGCGTGGTCTCACGGTTGCTCTAATTACCAGCTGGAATCGATCGAACTCGAAGGAGTCTCTCATGGCCCACTATGGATCTTGCCCTATTTGCAACAGTCCTTTTCACACGAATGTGATGAGCGGAAATATCAAGGCCGGCGGTCTCGCGGTTTGCTCAAAATGCGGTTGGTTCGAGAGCCACGCTCAAAATGAAGTGCGTACGAAAGCTGAAAACGAAACAATCGCTATCATGGTGACGTTCGCTGTTTCCGTGCTGCTCATTTCCGCCCACATGTTGAACTGGGGTCAGCACGCATTCTCGATCCCCCTGCTGAAAGCAGGTCAGTGGACCGGAATGCTTTCATCGCGTGGTTATGATGAACTCGCTCAAAGCTGCGTCGATCTTGGCAAATATCCATGTGCTCGTACGGCTATGATCGAAAATTTTCAGATTCACAAGACTCCAGAGCCTCTCGCGAAACTCGCGCGTCTTCAGGTTCGCCTGCAAGAAACACCAGCTGCGCTCGTTACCTTCTCTTCTTACTTCAAACACGGCGGTAAAGACGGAGACGCCGCACTTGTCTACGGTCAGCTGCTTGAACAGGGTGGCCAAGACGAAGAAGCGATCAAGATGCTTGAGATCTCGATCATTGCGCGCGGCGAACAACTTCCGATCGCTGCGACAGGCGCCATCGTTCGAATCATGATGAAGCAAGGTCGCTACGACGAAGCTAAGGAACGCATCACGCAGTTCCAAGCTAGTGCAGAAAACGCGAAGGGGTATCTCAATACCGAGCTCGCGCAGATCGAACAAGCGATTAAGCTTTACGGTAAAAACGCACAAGCGCGCCGCTAGTTTCTAGTATCAATTCAACGCGAATCGACCAGGTTCGCTTTGATCTCGGAGTCTCAATATGAGCTGTCGAACGAAACTTCGACAGTCACTAAAAGTTCGACAGATTATGAGGAATACGACGCAGATGACCGAGTCTCGCTATGAGACTTGAGTCATTCTCGTAAGTTGGCCCGTTGGCCGACCCCTTGCTCTATCTCTTATCAATATGAGAAAGAGTTCTTATATCTCAAAAACACTCTCAGACTCGGTTCTCGGGCTCGCGCTCCTGACTGCTCCACTTAGCTTGCCTCAGCCAGCTATCGAAGCAGCACACGACTCTACGGCGTTCGAGACCACATCTAAGAAGTCTGTGCTTGGCCTTTTCCTTGAGACTGAAATAGAAAGCCGCATCGAACGGGTTAGCGGAAAACCGATGAAGAATAGCGAGCGTCGAAGCCGAGCGCGTGAAATCGCTTTTGCGATCGCTGAAGCTTCGTATGTTCACAATGTCGATCCTTTTTTACTCCTTTCTATGATCGAAGTTGAAAGCCGTTACAATACAGCTGCAGTAGGACTGCACGGCGAAAAAGGTTTGATGCAAATCAAGCCAACGACAGCGCGGTGGATTTCGCCAGTGACCGATGAACTGCACGAGTGCGACCTTCATCAAATCCGTTGCAACGTCATGACGGGTGCGAGCTATGTCGCTCATATTCAGCAGAAGGTCGAAAAACTTCGAGGCCAAACTGAAGCCGACGGCATCGAACTTTCAACACCAATCCTCTTCCGCGAATATGTTCTGCGATCATATAACTTAGGTCCAGCGAAGGCCAAACGAATCGCGCTCGATCGTGTTCCCGCTGCTGAGCCTGCAGAAGTAGGTCAGGTCGAGACCGTTCCCTACGCTACTAAGATCGGCAAAAAAGCTGACCGCATGCGCAGTCGCTATCTCACTCTTGCCATGAATCACTAATCGATTCATCTTGATGGTGCATGTCGACGCCATCTATCACCGAAAGAACTGAAGCATTTCTCCAAACGGGCGATCAATTTCGTCTCGGTGCACTAGTCACCGAATCGCCGAATGGCATGACCCGCAACCTCTCGGAGCTTTGCAAAACAGATCTTCCGCAAGCGGCCGAACTCTTTCGAACCGTCGAACTCGACGCGCTCGAAACGCTGGGGGACATAGATGACCTGGCACAAGCTGTCGTCGATTCTTTTGAGCGCTGCTTTCGCATTAAGCGGAAAATATTTTTATGCGGCTGCGGAGCGACTGGACGGCTTTCGTTAATCTTAGAATCGGTATGGCGGCAAGAACCTCGTGCCGGCTTCGAAGACTCGGTCGTAGCCTTCACAGCCGGCGGTGACTACGCCCTCGTTCGCTCTCTCGGGGTATTTGAAGACCGACCTGACCTCGGTGCCAAGCACTTGCTGGATCTTGGTTTTCAGGACGGCGATATTCTCGTCGCGATCACCGAAGGCGGCGAAACACCTTTTGTACTTGGTGCTCTCGATCAAGCAACCAAGACGAGCCAAGCAGACTCGTGGCTATTTTTTTGCAACCCCCCCTCGCTGCTTGAAAAACTCGTCGAGCGATCGCGAATTGCGATGCAAAACCCTCGCGTGCGGTGGCACGGATTCGAAACACCACCGATGGCTTTAACCGGATCGACTCGCCTTCAAGCATCGACAGTTTTGATGGCGTTTGTGGGAGCGTGTTTACGCGAGGTCGCAGGTGGCCAAAAGTTTCGCTGGATCATCTCGGAACTTATCGACGGAATAGTTCAAATGAAGGCGAGAGATTTTGCGCCACTCATTGAAATCGAATGCGAGGCTCACAATCGGGGTGAGTTCACTCTGCACCGCAGTCGCAGTGCCGCGATGCCGGTTCTGACCGACACGACCGAGCGATCTCCGACGTTCAGCCTTTCACCTTTCGAATCTCGGCTCGACAATGTCCAAGTGGCGAGCGCAGCTTCTCGAACATATTTGGAAATCCCGCGAGCGGGAAATTCTCTCGAAGCTTGGCATCATCTTTTGCGTCGCGATCCGCGTCCCTTTTTGAGTCCCTCAGATGTCCGCGCGCCATCAATCGACATGAATTCAATTGTCGCATTCGATTTTTCTGATGGCGTCGCCGCCCGAAGAAAAGCGTACGGAGTTAACACGTCGACAACGATCGACGTTGAATTCGGCGAAGACCTGCATCTGTCCACCGAACCCACATTGTATTTCCGAAATGAAAACGAACGCGGGCGCGCCGAACTAAAACTTCGTTCGAGCCACGAACCATTGATCCGCCAAGCGCAGATGAAATACGCATTGAACCTTCAGTCCACTCTCGCCATGGGTCGTCTCGGCCGGTTTCACGGAAACCTCATGACCTACGTTCGCCCGACGAACGGAAAGCTTGTCGATCGTGCACTTCGAACGCTGCGCTCACTTGCGACAGACGGCGCCTCGGATTCTTCAAAGTTAGACCGACTCGCTCGCGGTTCGGATGATGAGCCATTTTTAAATGCTATTTTCGCTGCACTCGACGAAGTGTCCACCGATCAACCGGTCGCCCTTCGCGCGCTTGAAATTCTTCGCACTTGACCAGCCGAGTCAACACCCCCACGGCTTGACTCCACTCCCTAGTGATTGAAAACAAGGTCATGAATTACTTAGCGCATTTGTTGGCAGCCGCATTCTTGCTTGGAACATTTTCTTCAACGCCAAAGGCGTTCGCGTGGGGACGCACGGGTCACGACCTGTCCGCTCGAGTCGCCGCGCAAATCGTTTCAGAAACAACGAAACGGCCCTTTTACAAAGCGCACGGTTTTGACCTCGGTTATTACAGCAACGTTCCCGATTTGATTTGGAAAAAGCCAGCGACCTACGATGTCGAGTGGACAAATCATTTCATGGATCTCGAGATCTTTGATCGCGAGATCAAAAAGGCCATCGAGGAAAGTCGCTTTCCCGCGAAGGAAGATCCGTTCGATCTCTCTCGTGCGGCCTTCGAAGCAAAATTTCCTGCTGTCCCAGCGTCGGCCGGGCGCGCTTTCTGGCGAATTCGCGAAATGGAGAAACGACTTCAGAAAACATCCGAACTTCTGAAGCAGAAAGATATTTTAAAAGAGGAGCGGCATCGCTTGCAGCTGGAATGGCTGATCGTTGCCGGAACTCTAGGGCATTATGTTTCGGACCTCTCGCAGCCACTGCACGTCACAGAAAATTATGACGGCCAGATGACCGACCAAAAAGGAATTCACGGTCACTTCGAAGACAATCTCGTTGACGAACTTTGGCCATCGATCGACATGCAAGTGTACAAAGAAGCAGATCGCATCTGGGAAAAAGAGCAGAACATGCTCGCGGGCAAAACGAGTCTCGCGTTGATCAAAGAGCTCGCGATGTCTTCTGGGAAAGACACCGAAGAAATCTTAAAGCGAGATAAGAAAACTCCGCGCGACGATTTGAAAAAAGCGGGCGAGGTTTATCGACCGATTATCGTGAGGCGACTGGCAGCCGGTGCCGTGGTCCTAGCCGAAATTTGGCGCCGACACTCGAACTGGCAACCGAATGAAGAAAAGTTTTTCTCATTTACCGGCGAGCCGGCCTACATTGAACCGCCCAAGGCAGCGCCAACTCCAACACCCGCACCAAAGCAGCCCGCGAAAAAAGCCGTTACAAAAGAAGAACCTGCAAAAGCTGACACTGATACTTCACCTTAGTGAGCGAAGAATCCTAGCATGAGCGGATCCCTCCGGACCGCTTCGACGCGAATTTTAATATCTCGCAACTCCGCCTTGACGCTTACTTCATCAGGACCAAGCCCGGATTTGAAAGTTTTTAACATCCCTTCGATCGCAGTAAGCTGCCCGTCAATGATCGGAAGTAACTTATCAACAATCGTCACTCGCTGAATGTCTTGTCCAGCCTCGACAAGGGCAAATTCGGGACTTCCATAGGCGTGCAGCAAGAAAGGTGGCTTGAGCAGATGCGCACGCTCAATGAACATTGGGCCGGGCTCGAGCAGCTCGAGTATATTCGAAAGCATCAAGATGCTACTCGCGAAGCGATCCAGCGGCGTCGCGGTAATATTTTTTGCCTCGAGCTCCGCAACTTTCCTACGGTATTCCGTTTCAAAAAAGAGTGCGAAATAGGGCGCGACCATTGGTACTTGCAAAGCCATTTTTCTCAACTGGTTGAAGTAACAGTCCTGCACTTCTACTTTTATAAAACCGAGTCGCTCTGCGCAAAGTTTGTTTGGATCGTTTTCAACGGCCACGCTTAGCATTTTAGCTCTTACGAAATCGCTGATCATCCACGACATATAACGAAGGGCAGGTGTGGCAACAGCGAGAATTGGTTTCGTCGCGGTTTCGGACGGCATCGGATTTTTCCCACCATAAAACTTATCCGTCACAAAAGCTTTTGTCGACTCGCTGAATTCGATGCGCTCGAGCCCAAAGAAAGAGTTCGGAATAAAAGCACTTGCTCCAACACTTCCCACAAGCACTAGAACGAGAAACAAGATAATGCCCGACTTCGAACCGCCGTCATTCACGTCATTTAAAAAACTTCGTGGATAAAAAAGCATGGTGACGAACGTGAGCGGGAGCCCAAGGAGCGGACTCAAAAGCGAGAATCGAATCAACGCCTTCAGCAGTCGACCCATCTTTCTCTCGCCAAGAATGTCGTTCCATCGCTTAATGAAAGCATTTGCGACGATGCTAAACCCCATCGAAGCGAGAATAAACCACGTGACGTAGAAGATGATTGTTCGTTGCTTATCGTACGCGGCTCGCGCCGTGATGAGTCCGCCTCGGAGCAAGGCGTAAATGATGAGATTTACAACAACGATACCCGCGAGCGTCCATACGAACGAACCGAAGCCCAGCACGCCCTTTGCTGAAAATGGATTGAAGTTTTCCTTCCCCATGCGTTCAATTTCACGCTAGTTCGTGTGCAATGTCAGTACTGAATCGCGCCCAAAAACCAATTAGTCAGTCGCGCGCAATACTCGAGCTTATGCTTGCTGCCATGTTGTGGGGGATAGGTTTCATCGCGACGGTCTGGACACTGCGCGAAGCTGGACCTCTGGCGATTACAGGGTGGCGTTTTGTTATTGCCGGTGCGGCCGGTGTGCTTTTAGCAAAAAAGTTTTTCTTCACACCCGGCGCTCGAGTGTTCTTGCGAGCCGCATGGGTGCCAGGGGTGTTGATCGCTGCGACGTTGCTCTTTCAAACGTGGGGTCTCTACTATACGACCGCGACAAAAAGTGCGTTCTTGACCTGCCTTTACGTATTGATGGTACCGATGCTCGAACCGTTCTTCGGTGGCCGCAGGCCGACCCTCAAACTTCTCTTATGTTCTATCGCAGCGTTGTGTGGCGTTGCACTCATGTGTGGACTGTTCACAAGCGAAGAATTGGATGCAAGATCGCGATTAAACTTTGGAGATCTTTTAACGATTGGTTGTGCGATCGCGGCGTCGGCTCACATTATCGTTATCGGCAATGTTCATAAGCGTCTTGGTGAGAATTACAGCGGATTTGATTTCAATACGGCGCAAAGTATCGCGGCCGGTCTACCAACATTCTTCGTAGCGCTCGCGATTGAACCCGGATCGCTTAAAATGCCTTTTCACCTAGCCGAACAGGCGGTGAATGGCATCGGCCTTCCGATGTTAGGCTTCTTGAGCATAACATTTTTTTCGACGCTGATCGGATTTGCGCTGCAAGTACGTTCACAAAGAGTACTCTCGCCTTCGACAGCATCACTTGTATTTTTGCTTGAATCGCCGTTTGCTGCGTT
>JAYSST010000580.1:0-1193 GCA_043720435.1 Bdellovibrionales bacterium | reverse complement strand
TTTTTTCCCGAGATTGATAAAACACTTCGACGTTATCGAAGTTTCCATCCGCAAAGCAGTGAAGCTCTGTCTCGTTAAGCTCGAAGAATTTTTCGAGATACTGGTTCTTCTCGTCGAGTAATTCGACAAGTTTCGCCGCTGTTCCGTTTCCTGGACTTTGACTAGAACCACCTGTGGTATTGTGCATGGACCCTCCTGGTACCGTGTACTCGAACTTGATTAACCGATTTTTTCGCTTTGATTTTTCTTTAATGTCTCAACGGCCTTTGCCCACCCGTCATAAAGTGTCTCAAGCAGCTTGAGGACTTCACGCAAAGGTTCAACGGTGCCGGTGATATTCGCTTTGGTATATTGATCCGTCATGAACATATAAAGCTGTTCAAGGTTCTTCGAGATGTCTCCACCGACTTTGTGATCGAGGGTGTTGTTCAGTTCCATTACGATGTCATACGCGCGGCCGATGTTAACTCCACGATCGGCAATTTTCTTGTCCTCAGCCGCTTGGATAGCGAGCTTCGTAAACTTAATCGCACCTTCGTACATCATTAGCAGAAGCTTTTCGCGGCTCGCGCTTTGAATGGAAGTCGTCTTGTATTTCTGATATGCGCTCTTCATTTACCTGCCCGCTCCCGCCGTTGGATCGATGTTCTGTACCTTACTTATCATTGTCCACCTCCGCCGCCGAAGCCGCTGCCGCCGATTCCGGCAACCTGGGCACCTTGGCTCTTGATTCGAGACATGGTTTCTTCGAGGCGAGAAAATTTATCGCGAAGTTGATCTTCTTTACGCGCCAGTTGTCGCTCTTTGTTTTCGATACGAGAGTCGATCTGAGCAATCTGAGATTTGAGACCGCTTTGACGGGTGTTGATTGGTCCCGTGTTCGGCGCAGTCAAGTTCGTCACTTCCCGACGAACTGTCGCAATCAAACCGGTTGAAAACCCGTCCCCAGCAAAAAATCGCTGAACGTGGTCTGGCTTGGCTGCGAGAACCGAATTAAACTTCTTTTGGTCAAAGTCGAGAGTTCCGCCTCGATTAAATGTGATGCCAATCTGATTGAGACTTCGTATGTCGCCTTTGACTCCGACCTGCGTACCTTGAATCATCTGGCGCAGGCGACTTTCGACAGTGCGGATAAGTCCATCGCCACCGAGAGTTTTTGTTGTATCTGTGTCTTTCGTCATTTTGTTCTGAGT
>JAYSST010000579.1:0-1193 GCA_043720435.1 Bdellovibrionales bacterium | reverse complement strand
GTTGGTCTTGCTACGACAAATGCCGTTGTCTCAACTTCGGTCGCAATTATTGTTCTAGATTTTGTTCTCTCGTATTTGTTCAGTTTGTTTTATTAAGGTTCAATGATTTCCATCAAAGGATGTTTCCGGTGGCAGGCTTACAATCGAAACCGCTTTCTCCCGAAATTAAAGTCGGGGGTCTCTTTCTTCTCGCTCTGGCGTTCATCGTCGGCTTTATCTGGTATCTCGGACTTTTGAATCCATTCGCATCGGCATATGAGGTGCGAGCTGGCTACAATTATGCAGGTGGCGTCGAAGTCGGATCACCCGTTCGTGTCATGGGGATCAAGGTCGGCAAGGTTAAGTCGATCGAATTCACGCCGAATCAGAAGACGCCAAGCGGAGAAGAGGTCAAATTGACTGTCGTTTTGACGATCAGTCGTGAGGCGTGGCCAACCGTTCGCGCGGATTCGAAGTTTTTCATCAATCTGGCCGGAGTCATTGGCGAAAAGTTCGTCGAAGTTAGTCCCGGATCGACTTCGGCGCGAGAAATCGTGCCAGGTAGCTTCGTTCGGGGTGAAGATCCGCCGAGAATCGATCAACTAATCTCACAAAGCTACGGTTTGGCCGGAAAAATTCTCGATATGGTCGAAAAAAACGAGGGCTCGATCGTCGATACGATCGAAAAGATGAATTCTCTCGTCAACAATCTCAACAAGACCCTGGTCTTGTTAGAAAAGACTTCGAAGAACAAACAATTTACTCACATCGTGTCCAACATCGCACAAATTACCGACGATGCGCTGATTCTGACCGCAAAGCTCCGCGGGCCGGAAGCCGAGAAGACTCTCGATCTATTGCATCGATTGGTCTGGCGTCTCGAGAAACTCGACGACAAAGCGATCTCAAATTTTCTCCAAAAAGAAGGAATTAAAGCGAAGCTGTTTTAGGCGGCTTGCTTTTCCGCGCGCGCGATTTTCCGCGCGCCACTACCAAAATCCGAAATCCGATTCTGAATCATCACGAATATGCGCCTGACCGCAAAGGCGCTGTGGTGGTCATTTTGCTAGGGGAAACGTCCGAAGTGCGATGGGCAAAAAAAAACCCCCGACGAGTCGAGGGTTTCCGAAGTTAGACTTCTAAAAAGCTACTACTTCTTCGCTTTTTTAGTCGTTTTCTTCTTCGCAGCTTTCTTTGTAGTTTTCTTCGCTGCT
>JAYSST010000578.1:0-1194 GCA_043720435.1 Bdellovibrionales bacterium | reverse complement strand
GCGAAACTAGAAAGTGCCGATTGAGAGATGCCATGCCTCGGGGCTTTCGTAGCCGTGAACTGGTCCCCAGTTTTTACGATTTAATTTTTTGCCGTATTCGACGCCCGCGACAATTCCGCCTGGAAATTTGTAGCGAAGGGCGACGCCGAAGGTGTCGCGATAGGCATCTTCGAGATGAACTTGCGAAAGAAGTACGGCTCCTCCGTCATAGAACAGCGCGCCTTGGATATCGCCGTAGATGGGAAAACGAATCTCGGTCTTAACTAGGACGTAGTACGAGTCGCTCGTAACGTAGAAATCGCGAAGCTGCGTTTTACCCAGCTGGACCAAGTTCGGCACTCGTTCGAGGTCGATGGCTGCACCTGAAGGTTGAAAGCCGCGAATCGTCGAACGTCCCCCTAAGAAAAACGCTTCTTGCGATGGAACTCCGCCTTGCGGTTTTTGGGAGAGGTTGGCGAGATAACCCGTGCGCAACGACGTCGCAAAAATAAAATCTGGATTTGAACCTAGTCTTATCGGAACCGAGAGCGCTGCACTCACTTTCGCAAACCGAATCGATTGAGTGTCGTCTTCCGAACTGCCCATGACCGGGTCCGAGTATTCCGCACCTATGCTCGTATAGATTCCTTTTGTCGGATAGAAAACGTTGTCGCGCGTGTCGTACTCAAACAAAGGGCCCGTCTTCGCAATATTTTGCGCGAGAACCGAAACGTCTGTGTTCGCTCGATCGAACTGATTCAGAGTCGAGAAATTATAAGCGGTGTACGTCAGTTTTAGGTGCTGAGTAATGTCGCGTTCAATCTGAAGTCCAAGTTCGTTCTTCTCTTGGATGATTGTGCGTTTAGCGTCGTCTTGGCCAAAATATTTTAACTCACGCACCAAGTTTACGCGACCTTTGTTGCGATCACGTAAAATGTAAGGTTCTAGGTAGCTAAGGGTAATCTTGTGTTCGAGATAACTGATCTTCGGATCTGTTGAGTACGTCGGATCGATCCGCGCGCTGACGGCTCGGCCCGTTCCGCCGATGTTTCGGTAGGCGACGCCGAGATATCCTCGAAGCAGGAAGTCTCGATCGTACGCGACACCTACTCCGGACTCGAACGTTCCAGGCGCGCTTTCTTCTACTTCAACGACGACTGTTCGATCTGCGATCGATGTGCCTTCCTCCAGTGTTCTTATGACGACACGAGAGAA
>JAYSST010000577.1:0-2928 GCA_043720435.1 Bdellovibrionales bacterium | reverse complement strand
CGACAAGTGAATCCGACAAAGCGCCGTTTTTTCCGTTATAGAGAAAACTTTTTGCGGCGAGAGTCAGCATGCGTGTTGCTGCCGCCCCAAACGGGTTTTCAACACGGCGTGAATAATTCCATGGCGAGAACGCGTTTACGAATTCCTCGTACTGCGCGCGGAATGCTGGATCCGAGATGTCGGGGTTGAATCTATTTAAGATGATTTCAAAAACTTCCGAATGACGTGCCAACAATTCGCGTTCGCGCGATTTGTCTTTCGAGTTCTCGAACGCATCCGCATAATCGCGTGCGCGTGCCAAATACATGAACTCAAACTGCGGGTCCGCAATTTGATTTCGAAGGTCGAACGCAACGCCGAGTCGGCGATAGTAGAGGCGAACGAGCCCGTCCTTTGCCGGTGGTTTTGCCGCGTCTATTTGCGCGTTCAAACTTTTTGCAGAAAGCGACATAATCTTTGACGAGTCGCCGTCGCCGCGGAAGAAAAGCAAGTTCGTGCAACCGCGAAGAGCTCCGTCGCAGCCTGATTCGATTGCGATACGTGCCTTTTCAATCCAAGGTGCGGCAGCTTCCGGGTTCGTTTCTGCAAGATCAACCAAGGTACCAACGAACGCGCTGAGCGCGGCGCGCATCGGCTTTGTGTAAATCACCTTTGGTTCGTCAAGGAAGACGCGATTCAAAACGAAAGGTTCAAGAACCTTCAACGTATCCAAGCGTTCTGCCGTCGTCGATGGTTTCATCGATTTTTTTCGTGCGGCGACGATACGCGTATTTATCGACGCAGTATCGACTCCATTGAGAGCGCTAAACTGGACTGACTCGTTTGCCGGAACAACGACAACTTCGTCCCCGACGACGGGTCCCTCATGTTTTGTTACGGTTACTTCGCGTTCTGTACAAGCGAGCGCAACTTGGCTTACGAGCACAGTGGCAAGAAGCAGGCGGGAACGGTTCGAAATTTTCATAGAAACCCGTTTCAATTGCTTCATTATTTCACCAAGTAGTCGAGGACTTCGGGAAGGAAGTAGCCATTGAGAACGGCCGCTGTCGAGACGAGCATACTGACGCCGGTAACTGCCTTCTCGCATCGCTCGGGAATGACACCTTCGCCCGTTTTTATCTTTCGTTCTTCAACGTAGGTGCTGAAGTTATCGCGGACACTCTCGAAAAAGCGCAGCTGCTTGCCGGCGTCGTTCGCAATTCCGCTCATGACGAAGAATCCTGGAAATTTCACTGGATCGATCTGCGCGTTGAAATGACTCGCGAGACCGTCGTTATTCCCACGGATGCAATTGTCGAGAATACTGTTATTAAGCTTCTCGAGCGTCGCCTTAGCGCTGTGTGCAACGAGGACATCGTCATGTTTATCGTCGTACTCAATATGATAAGCCCAGGCGAAAGCAGTGTCGTCGCTGAGGAACATAATTTTTGTGATCGGCGATACGAAGTTTCGGCTCGCCGCGCGAACGACGAGCTTTCCACCTGGAAGCACGAAGGCTTCGGGAATTCGCGACGTGCGATCGGTGTTCGGATCATAGAGCTCGGCCACAAAATGTGTGACGCGAGTCTTATCTTCTCTAGTTTTCAAAGAGAGAATGATCGCTTTGTAAGACAGACGGAAACTCGTTTGGTTTCGAATATTCTCGATGAAATCTTTTGGCATGCGAGTCGAATCGTTTCCATACGACTGTTGATCAAGGAAATATCCCATCGACATGATCGGAATTCCCATCGTTCCCGAGTTTCCCGAGAAGGAGTTGAACTTCAGGTTTTTTTCTACGCCACTTGCCATCGCTTGCGTGAATTCGACAGGGAAAAGCGTTGAGTACGAAAACAAACCGTCAGAACCCGAATAGCGGAATATCGGAAACATCCATCCACCGAGCATTGTGTAAGGAAACGGTGTCGTCAGTGCATTCATGGCTGAAAGTTTGATTGGAAGCACAGACAACGCAGTATGTGTTCCCCAAACGCGCGACCAATCCGAGTCGGCATCGCCACCTGTCATACCGGCTGCGATATTCGCGTTGTCCCAGTCCATGCGCGCACGATCCGGACCTGGAATTGTCAGCAAGTTAGTCATCTCGCGCACGGCCATGCGATTGACCTTGCAGAGCTCTTTCAGCTCGGGCTTGTCTTTGAAAACCGACTTCAGCAGAGGACTGCCTTCCATTTCATCCGAACAAACGCGCGAGAACTCATAAAGATCGCGACGGCTGTTTGAGATCTGGCGGATCTCTGTCTCGAATTTTTGGCGCATATGATCATAGAACGTGCGGATGCGACCAAGAGTTTTAAGCGAATTCCACATCAGGTAGCCTTCGGCCTCTTCCGTGTTTCCGCCACGAGCATCTGTGAATGCAAAGATCTTTGAAACCATGTTCGCGTTCAGATCGTCGAAATAGTTTTTAACGATTGAAGCTGCGTCGGTACCTCGGTCAAACCGATTGCAATACGGATCTGTGCCGAAAGACGCATCGAAGTCGTTGCACTGTGGGAAGTAAGACGTTGTGAATCCTGCACGATCTGGATCGGTCATTGGAATCACGCCACTCGCCGGAACTTTAGCGAACGAAAATTCTTCGTCCGAGCTGCCTCGGCGGAACGTCGCATACTCACGATTATAGAGATACCGAAGCGTCAGCAGATCCTGTGGACCCGGCGCGATCGAATTCTCATCTTCGATTATTTCGGTGACGGGATGTTTGTATCCCATGACCGAAGACGAGTTTGTCCAACCGTTAGCAGCGCCTTTTTTTAATTGAGCCACATACTTCGCGGGCACAGTGCCGTCGGCGGGAACAATGTTTTCTTTGAATTGATGACCGAGTCCGATCATATGACCGAATTCGTGCAACATCAGTTCATGAATAACTTTTCGTAAGCCGTCCTCAAAAGAAATCCCGGATTTCTGCATTCCCGCCATGAT
>JAYSST010000576.1:0-1196 GCA_043720435.1 Bdellovibrionales bacterium | reverse complement strand
GGCGATGCTCAATAAACGCCTCGAGCATCGATTTAAGATCGAACGTTCGCGGCTGGTTACGGTTGTCGAGAGCGAGCATTCGGATACCGAAGCTCGTTTGCATCTGTGTGTACTTGTACAAGCGGTTCAGAACAACGCTCGCGTTTTCTCCACGCTTAACGATGATCACGATGCGCATACCTTCACGCGACGATTCGTCGCGAATGTCGGAGATGCCTTCGAGTTTTTTATCGCGCACGAGATCGGCGATCGATTCGATCAGCTTTGCTTTATTTACCTGATACGGAATTTCGGTAACGATGATTTCTTCACGTTCTTTGACCGATGTGATTTCGGCAACAGCCTGAAGCGGAATGATTCCGGCGCCTTTTTTATACGCCGCCATGATTCCTTCGCGGCCGGTAATAACTCCCGCCGATGGAAAATCAGGTCCCGGAATCTTCAGCATTAAATCGTCGATTGTGCATTCGGGGTTCTTAATGACGTGGATACAGCCATCGATCACTTCGCCCAAGTTATGCGGCGGAATATTCGTCGCCATACCAACAGCGATTCCGGTCGAACCGTTCACGAGTAGGTTCGGAAATTTCGCAGGTAAGATCAGAGGAATCTGAAGCGAGTCATCGTAGTTCGGTCCAAACGGAACCGTTTCTTTTTCGATGTCTTCGAGCAACGCTTCCGCGAGCAGAGTCATTCGCACTTCAGTATACCTGGCAGCAGCTGGGCTATCGCCATCAATCGAACCGAAGTTACCTTGACCGTCGACAAGCGGATAACGAAGCGAGAAGTCTTGCGCCATACGCACCATAGTGTCGTAGGCCGCTGTGTCGCCGTGCGGATGGTATTTACCGATGACGTCACCGACAACACGTGCCGATTTTTTGTAAGGCTTGTCGTGAGTGTTCGAAAGCTCGTGCATCGCAAAAAGAATTCGGCGATGAACCGGCTTCAAACCGTCGCGCACGTCTGGCAGTGCGCGACCGACGATAACGCTCATTGAATATTGAAGATACGCTTCCTGCATCTCTTTGTTGATGTCGAGACGCTGGATACCTTTTTCGATTGGATTCGGATTCTCAGCCATAACGGTGTCCTTTTTGCTAGCCTACGGCTAGACGTCCAATTCGCGAACAGAGAGTGCATTGTCTTCGATGAATTTTCTGCGCGGCTCAACTTGTTCGCCCATCAGAATTGAG
>JAYSST010000575.1:0-7488 GCA_043720435.1 Bdellovibrionales bacterium | reverse complement strand
TCGCGCCGCGCGCTTCGAAAGTTTCATCGAAGGCGTCGCTCAATCGCTTTATTAAAGAACTTGGTGCCTATCGTTATATCTGGGGCGATCCCTACCTGATTCATCTTTTCGCACGTGAAACGGGAATCTTGAAGGGTCGCGAAATTTGTTCGACCACGTCTGATCCGCGCATTCTACGCGAGTTCGAAAAGCTCGGCTGCCGCGCGATACATCAGGTGTTGCCCGAGAAGTTCCGTTCTTGGGAACCCCGCATTGGTTATTCTGTCGCCGACGCATGCTTACGACTGATGCGCGGGAAAACCGCACCCTTGTCGCTCGAAGACTGGCAGGAGATTCTCGAGAGCGAAACCGAGATTGCTCAAGAAACTAGAAGATATGTGATCGGCTCACGACCATCGGCTCAGACGAAATTTGCAAAGTCTCGTCTTTCTGCGTTCACGAAACGTGAAGCAAAAACAAATCCGGATTTTGCGTTTGTCTTGCATTCTTTGAGCTTCCGCGACCTCACCCGCGCGCCCGGATTAAGTCTTGCTCGAAAACTACCCGCGGGTTTTCAACCGATCATTGAACGCGCTACGGCCAAACTTCCGGGAATTGTGTATGGGCACATGCGCGGAATCGTCAGTCAAAAAAATGGGCGCGAAGTGACGGGGCTTCTCTATGGACTGTTTGCAACCCCACGGGTCATGCGCGACGAACCAGCGGAAGTTACTTACGATAAAATAAATCGACTTTGTCATCACGCCGCCGAACAAGGCGCAAAAATCATTGGACTCGGCGCCTATACGAAAATCGTTGGTGACGCGGGCGCGACGATCAATCGTATGAGTCCGATCCCCGTCACGACTGGAAATTCTCTGTCAGCTTCTGCAACTCTTTGGGCTGTACACGAAGCGATTCTAAAAATGAAGTTGCTCAAGCGAAACAAAGACACCGGACTTGTAAAAGGGACCGCTACAATCATTGGGGCAACTGGTTCAATAGGGAAAGTCTCGGCTAAACTGCTCTCCCTCGTCTTTGAACGCGTTTGCATCGTAGCGCCGCGAATGGATCGCCTTGAAGATCTGGCGATTGAACTCTCGGAATTGAACCCAAAATGTGAAGTACGAATTTCAACCGACGCGAATACCGTCGCGATGACGACCGACGTTCTCGTGACTGCGACGTCTGCGTTCGATCAAAAAATTATTGATGTTCAATTGTTAAAACCGGGATGTATCGTTTGCGATTGTTCTCGTCCGCTTGATTTCAGCATGGAAGACGTACTTTCTCGTCCGGATGTTCTATTTATCGAATCGGGTGAAGTTGTTTTGCCCGGCGCACAAAATCAACTTGATTGTGACATCGGATTACCGCGCGACGTTGTGTATGCTTGTCTAGGTGAAACTGCAGTTCTCGCGATGGAAGGTCTTTACGAGCCCTTTACCCTCGGCCGAGATCTCGATTGGCAAAAGGTCAAAAAAATCTATAGACTTGGGCAAGCTCACGGAGTCCGGCTTGCTTCTATTCGGGGACCGTCTGGAATAATTTCCGATCGAGAAATCGCGCTCTGCCGCGCACTTGCGCTGAAAGCACGGGGCCTTGCACATGACTAGTTCGGCGATTAAATCGGCTATGGTCGTTGGCGCAACTGGCATGGTCGGCCGTGAAATCGTGAAGCTGCTTCTACAAAACCCCGAGGTCGGCAAAGTTACGACCTTCGTGCGAAGACCCTCGAATTTAAAACAATTCGATAGCGCCGGTAAAATGCAGGAACACCTCATCGATTTTGAACGTGTGACTAATTGGGCTCCGTTGCTTACAGGCGACGCGCTTTTCTCGGCGCTCGGTACGACTCTGAAAGCGGCTGGATCTGAAGATGCGCAGTATAAAGTGGATTACCAATATCAGTGGGACGTTGCTCACGCCGCTCGACAAAATGGTTGCCGCACCTATGTCCTCATTTCGGCTGCTGGAGCGAATCCGGACTCGCCGTTTTTCTATCCTCGAACCAAGGGCGAGCTCGAAGTCGACATAACAATTTTGGGTTTCCCAAACATGCGCATTCTGCGACCAGGTTTGCTCAAGGGAAATCGGCTTGAGGTTCGTTCAGAGAAACGCGTCGTTGAGATTTTAGCGAATCGCATTTTAGATGGCGCCGCACGCATTTTGCCACCAACGCTGTTTCCGCTGAAGTTTAAACCAATTCCGGTCGAGACGGTTGCGCGCGCCGCTGTCCAAGCGAGCCTGAAGACCCACGCGGGCGCTCTCGTTTTTGGGCCCGATGAACTGTGGCCACTAGGAAACCGATGAAAATTATTTTGCTGCTATTCACTCTCTTTACAAGTCCGGCCGCCTTGTCAGCAGCTGATGCTGAAGCTTTGCTAAAAAGTGCGGACGAAGTTCGTAATCCTGGCCAAACTTATAAAATGCGAATCAAAGTTTCGACCGCAACTACAGAACAAGAATTTGAAGTGTTCCTGAAAGGTCGCGATAAAACCTTGGTCATCATCAAAAGTCCAGTGAAGGATCGCGGGCGTAACATGCTGATGTTAGACCGAGATTTTCAAGCGTACATTCCGAATTTAAAAAAATCAGTTCGTCTGTCTCTGGCGCAAAAAATGTCAGGCGAAGTTGCAAATGGCGATATCGCGCGCACACGCTGGTTTGGAGATTACAAGCCGGTCATCGAAAAGACTGAAGGCGCAAACACTGTTCTTTTCTTGGACGGCCTGAAACCCATGCTCACATATCAAAAACTTCGTCTTTGGGTTGAAACCAAATCGGGCCGACCACAACGCGCGGAGTTTCTAGGACTCGACGGCAAAACCGTACTGAAGCGTGCAAAATACGAAGGCTACAAATTGGTTGAAGGCGCGATGCGCCCGACGCTGCTAAAAATTGAGGATGTGACCGGTCAGACCTCAACGATCGCGATCTTGAGCCAAGAAAAAGCCGAACTTAGCGACGCGATGTTCACTGCGCAGTCGCTTGAGAAAATCAGGTGAGACTCGCCGCCGCCTTCGGAGCGTGGTTCTTGCTCTCGGGTTCGCCAGTTCTGGCGGCAGATTCTCCTCTAGCTTATGAATTCGAAACGGTGCCGCGGCTTGAGGTTTGGCAGGGTGAGCGGGCTGTGATGCGCGAGATTTATGGTCGCTTGGCATTCGATGCTTCGAAACAATTTGGTCGGACTTCGCTTCGCACACGGACTGAGGGTTTTGCTACATACGATTTCGCTGAAGAAGATCGAAGACCGATTGGCAACCCCGACCTTCGTAAAAGTCGTAACGAAAGCGACCTCACCGAGCTCTGGTTTGATGCGACTTTTGAGTCTGTCGGAATACGCATTGGGCGTCAGCCAATCCGCTGGAGCCAATCGTGGACACTTCCATCACTCGATATTTTCACAGGACGAAGAAGCAATCGCCTGTTTATGGATCCCCTGATCGATCAACTCACCCATCCTGATGCAATTCGCCTAACTAAGTCTTTTCCACTCGGCGAACGTACGATTGAACTTGAAATGGTCCGCCTACTTCAATCCGCACCCAATCGCTATGCGGAACCAATTGTGAATCAAGACCGTGTCGACCACGACGTGACAGCATCAAAAATCTCGACGCGTTTTGGGTCGCTCGACGTTGGACTTATTTACAGCAATACGGGAAAAGGCCTGGCTCAGGGCTCGAGTGCAGGATGGTTCGGCAGTTATGCATTCGAAAAATTCGTCGCTAAATTCGAAGCCGGCACTGCTTCTCGTAGTGCGCGCTTCGCAATGTTGGGTCTCGATTGGTTTTTGAACAGCTGGTTGATCGGCCCGCAAGTCACCGTATTCACCGATCCCCTGCTATCTACTCGGGACGGCATCGCGCTCGCTTATTTGCCGGTGCGTTACAGTGAAAACCGCTGGACCTTTGAATTCGATTATTTGCAGTCCTTTGGGGCACCAGACGCGGCCCGGAATCGTTTTGTTTCGATCAGAGCAGGTCGTGAAGTTGCAGATGCACTTGTGCTTTCTTTTGCCGTTCAAGACTATCGCGGGGATGCTTTAGGTCTGCTAGGACAGGGCGAACGGCTCACCAGCGGAACGATTGCCGGGATGCGATTGGAATACACAGGTGGGTGGGCAAGATGAGCGAATATTTTGAAACTCTAAACTACACATTATCAAACGAAGATACGCGCATCGAATTTGCCCTTTGCAGCGAAAACCTCGATTCGGTTTTTTGCATCGGGGGAAGCGGCGCACGTGTGTTGCCGCTGGTCGCTCGAAATCCTCGCCGCCTCGACGTCTGCGACCTTTCGACCGAACAACTCGCACTTGTCGAACTTAGACTTCAAGCCGCTCGTCAGCTTACTCGCGATGAATTCTTGTTCTTCCTCGGTTATCGAGGAGGTCTTCCAGGAGACACCAATACTGGTGACGATCGTCTCGCCCTTTTCTATAAACTCGAGCTGTCAGACGACACAAAACGATTTTGGCTCGAACGAGAAAAAGCGTGGCGTCCTCGCGGTTTCATTCTGCTAGGTCGCTGGGAAGGGCACTTCCAAAAGATGGGAAAGATCTTTCGCGACGTTTTGCGAATCGACACGCGTCCGATTTTTGAAGCACACACTTTGGACGAACAGGCGCGCCTGTTCAAACGCCACTTCAAACCGCTGGTCTTTCGCGCTTTCGTTCGCATCGCCGCGAGTGAGTTTGTTTTCAATCGGTTTCTTTACAAAGGACATTTCTCGGGCCGCGCAGAAACCCGCACCGAGACAAGAACTCCGTCGACTTTTATAGAAGAAGAATTCACAAGACTATTTACGAAGACATTGATTCGGAAAAACTACTTCCTGCAGATTCTTTTTCTGGGCGGAATCTCGTACGAAGAAGGACTGCCACTCGAAGCGCGTGAAGATATTTTGCTGGCCATCAAAAAGTCGCGGACGAAAGTTAGTTTCAAGCGCGGCGATCTTGTCAGCATCGTCAAAGAAACTCCGTACGACTTTCTTTCGCTCTCGGACACGATTTCGTATTTAAGTGAGGACGACGCACGGTCTTTGCTGCAGACTTTGCCAGCAGGGACAAATTCAGGTACGCGCGCTGTCATACGAAGCTTTTTACGACGCCCACAGATGCCGGATATGACTGGTTGGCTGAAACTCGAAAAAGAAGAAAAGTGGGCGCACGATCTCGACACCACCGGCGTCTACGAATTCGACATCGCCGAGAAGTACTAAAATGTACATTTCAGAAGATCTCGTGGAGAACGCGGCCGTCGGAACCTGACGGTGCCACGAGTCCCAGGATAAATGAAAGGGTCGGAGCAAGGTCGACCACTTCGACTTCTTTGGCATAGACGCCCGCTTTCACGCCACCGCCAACGATGATCAGCGGTACCGAGCGGTCATAGTTGTATCCGGTGACGTGCGTGGCGAATGCGCCTCGATCGACCCAAAAAGGTTTCGGAATCAAAATCACATCGCCAGACTTTCCAGGAATATACGTCTTCTTAATCTGACGTTCAAAACGTCCCGGTGGAAGTAAATTCTCTTCCCACTCGCTGCGTGTAAACACATGCGCGACACCGTCGCGACCGGTCTCACCATTAGTTTTAGAACTCAAAATGAAACGTTTTAGTTCGGCCTCGACGTCAGTGCGACTCTTTTTCTTGTCGATCAAAACCTCGGGATTGAGATAAAATCCCAAGTTTTTTACCCGCGCAATCCAGGCACCCTTCGAACTTTTTCCCCACTTCTTTTCGAAAAAAACTTCGGCGTCCTTCATCAACTGAGGCGTATTGAGATTCCCCGCGGGCATACCTTGCGGCTTGATGATGTCGACCGCAGGACCGACGCCATGATCTCCCGTGAATGCGAAAACGACGTTTGCAAGTCCGACCTGTTTATCAATCGCTCTTACGAGCTCTCCAATGCTCGTGTCTTCGAACACGGTCATTTCTTCCATCAAGTATGATTGAAGACCATTTTTGTGACCGAGCAAATCATGCGAGGAGTAACTAACCGCCAAAATGTCGGGGCTCCCGCCTTTTCCAAGCTTGAGCTCTTTCAAAGCACGAATGGCGGCGTCTGTTGTCAGCTTCACACCATACGGCGTATCAAACGATTCCACCGTGCCTGCGACTGTTTCACGAACTGCGTCTGCAGGTGCTGCATCGGTGAGGCCAGACGCCTTGCCTAAAATCTTCCAGCTGAATTTCGATCCCTTTTCTTTTTCGAGATCTGTATTTAGGTTTTCGACCCAAGAAGGAAGTTTTTCTTCGGGAAGATAATACTTTGAAGAAACCCACTTTCCGTCTTCGATCCATAGCGCGAGGTCGGCGCGGTGCCCGCCCATCATGACTGCAGACCGATCCTTGAGCGCGATAGCGACGACTTGGGATTTGTATCCGGCCATTTTAAGTTCGTCGCCGACGGTCGAGGCTTGCAAACGTCTCGGGCTAACTCCTTCTTCAGGTTTAGCCGCGCGCCCAACAATCGGACTCGTCACGTCCTCGGCACAATAGACGTCTGCCTTTTTTTCGCTGTCATACCACTCGTTGACTGGAATTCCCGTTTGGTAGGGATACGCACCGGTCAAAATCGAAGCATGCCCAGGGCAAGTAATGCTCTGCAGACTGTCGTACTTTGCGAAAGGAAAGTATGCGCCGTTTTTCATTAGGTAAGAAAGCCCACCTGATGGGTTCGCGCGCATTCGCCCAGCAAAACGCGTCAGAAAGTCCGAACGAAATTGGTCGATAACGACCACGACGACAAGTTTCGGTTTTTTTGTGAACTTCTGCAGAGTCGTGCGACCCGATTGCGGTCCGGCTTGTGCCGCTGCCAACGACGGAGTCAGAGCAAAAGTACAAAGCAACGCGCTTACGAAGATCGATAGATTTGTCATGAGCCCGAAGCTACATTTACTCAGAGCGACTTGGCAAAGAGTCCGTAGCGGTGTTCCCACAGAAGAGTAGAATTCTGACCGAAATTCTCGCTCTTGTTACCTTGACGCATGAGTGCGTGGATCATGTTTTCAACATTTTCCGCGAGTGCAGCCTCGCTTGAAAGTTTGAGGACTCCATTTGAAAGCCCGCGACCGCGTAAACTTTTGGAAACCGCCAGTGTCTTGAAGACGAGGTACCCTTGGTCGATGAACGCAAAATTAAATGCGGCAGCTCGACCTTCGGCATCGCGCATGATGTACGAGCACGAGAGATCGCCGACTTCGCTAAGCCCGGCCACATAGAGCGAGTGAAATTGTGCACGGGGGATGCTCTCGAAAAACGAAGCTTCACTGAAGCTCTCCATCGTAAGATCGAAGAGATCATCGATAAGTTTTCGACGCGTGGACTCTGATTTTAATTCATCTTGGAAATTCGAAAAAGTGAAGTTCTCCGCAAGCGCTTTCTGGTAACCCTTCTCGTGCCCAGCTGCGAAAGCTTTGAGCCCCGACATTCCACGCGACGCGAAATTTTCTAACAAAGAGAATCCCGACTTGGGCCAAACGTCCTCTTCGCCGCG
>JAYSST010000574.1:0-2933 GCA_043720435.1 Bdellovibrionales bacterium | reverse complement strand
TCGGAAAACCGGGGCCGAGGCGAAACGAACTGAAGACATCGTTTCGTCACCCCGAAGACATTTTGAAGTTTAAAGTTCAATCAACACCAAGGAGGGTTGCCAATGTTTCAACGAAACAGTGGACGTGCATTAGGTCTAGCTCGGTTTGTGATCGCTGGAGCGATCGCAATAGTAGCATCAGTGGGTCAAGCTCAGGAACGAATCGCGGGCGAATATCTCGTCAAGTACAAAACGAATTCGTTCTCGACAATGCTTTCACTGAAGGCGACACCCGCATTAAAAATCATGGATCACAATGCGATCGGAAAAATCGTAAAGGTGAAAGTGACGCCGGCTCAAGAAGTCATGGCGCTCACATCGATCCTTCGCAATTCGAACGTCGAATACGTTGTGCCAAACATCCGGGTGCACGCGCTGCTCAAGAGTTCCGTCGACGTGGGAACGTTAGTAAAGCTTCAAGATCAGTACGCGAACACGAAAACGCGTGTCACTGAAGCTTGGGCAAAAGCTGGTAACAAAGGTTCGAAGTCGATCAAAGTTGCAGTCATCGACACAGGCGTCGACTACACCCACGAATCTCTGAAAACACAGATGGTGAATGGTTACGACTTCGCGTCGAACGATTCTGATCCGATGGATATCACAAGTGCGCAGAATCCAGGTCACGGAACGCACTGCTCGGGTAGCGTTGGTGGTAACGGACTCGTTGAAAACGGAATTCACGGCGCGAGCGGTGAAGTTTCGATCATGCCACTTCGTTTCCTTGACGAAAAAGGCAGCGGCGATCTGAATAACGGTATCAAGGCGATCGACTACGCGATTAGCCAAGGTGCTCACATCATCTCTGCATCGTGGGGTGCAACTGTTCCTCGCGCGCAAGCTCAGCCTTTAGTTGATGCTGTTCAGCGTGCAAGCGACGCCGGCGTGATCATGGTTATGGCTGCGGCGAACGACGGAAAGAATAACGACAACACTGAAGTCTTCCCGACGAACGCAGAATTCGCCAACACGATCTCGGTTGCTGCATCTGGTCCGAATGACGAGAAGCCACAGTGGTCAAACTTTGGTCGTGGAACAGTTCACGTGGCGGCTCCTGGTCTCGACATCATGTCGACCCTGCCAAAAAACAAGTACGGCAAGTTCTCGGGAACTTCGATGGCGACTCCGCTCGTGTCGGGCATCGTCGCTTTCTTGAAGGCGCAAGACCCAACACTGACTGGTGCGCAGATCCGGGCACTTCTTCAGTTGACTGGTGCAAAGGCGCAAATCGAAGTCGCATGTAACTGCCGCGTTGATATGATGGCAGCGACGGAAGTAGTTCTAGCTAAGAAGATGTTCGTCACTCCAGCTGCCGCTACTCTTGGTGTCGGCGAGACGAAACAATTCTCAGGTACGTACGCTTCGGGAGCTATGAGCTTCGCTGTTGCTGATGCAAATGTTGGTGATGTAGACGCAGCCGGCAAGTTCACTGCAAAAGCAATCGGTGAAACGACGATCACAGCGAAAGACGCTAGTGGCGCGACTTCAACTTCGCTTGGCATTCGAGTCATCGACCGCTCGGCTCAACCGCCCCCGGGCGGCGGAAGCTGCCCACTCGGTGACGACATGCTTTGCCAGATCATCTGCGGCATAGCTCCAGAATTGCCATTCTGCCAATAGTTCAATGACTTAGTCAGAAATTGAAAAGGAAAGGCCTACTCTTTTGGAGCAGGCCTTTTTTTTGCAAAGCAGTGCGCTTTAAAGTTCAAGAAGATTTTTTATTGTAGTGATTGATCTTGTCGTTCAAGAAGTTTTTCATTCGGTACCGAGAGATTTCTGTCTCCGCTTCTTTTTTTACGTGCAACTCGGTGACACCTTTCTGTGTCAGTTTGTCGCGCTGCAGACCGGACAGGTTTCCGCTTTTTCCGACATATCGAATGTATTTCCCGTTCTGCGGAAGATAAAGATACACATCAAATTCGAGTGAATGATCGACGCGAATTTCGCTGAGACTCATTTTAAGCATGTGCTTTTGAGCCGATGGTTCAAGGCGCCCTTTCGGACTCGTGTTGATGAAAAATCCAAGTGCAAGTTCGCATCCGGCATGAATCGACTTGCTGAGAAATACAGCTTCCCGTTCTGACCACTCTTCGAATTCCACCTGTTCAATCTTCAAATTTATGATGTCTTCAATTTTAAATTCGAGACCATTTTCTTTCATAAAAATCAAAAGGTGATCTTGAAGATCGTTTGCAAATTTACGATCGACGATTCGATCATTTCCGTAAGCTACTACGATCACGCCCGAAACCCCGTCTGACTGAACGGCAAAACATCCGACGTTCGTGCTCTTAGCTGAACTAATCGCGACGGGAGGGGTATCGGTCGCGTCAGCAACAACGGCCTTCGCGAGTGCCGCTTCGGTTCCATTCTCCATCAATGACTTGTGCCTCACTTGCCGATCGTATCCGCCGGCGTCTGCGATTTTCGGCTTGAACGAGCTATCGCCAACCGGGTTGTGCCTCTTTTCAGATGCTGCGCTCGGCGGCTTGATAGTTCCGGGCCACAAAGAAAGATCAATTGTGGAACCTTTGCGAACACTCGAAGATTTCGAAGTGGAGGCGGCCGGCTGAGCGTGCTGAGTCTCGCTCAAAAGGGGTGCCGAGCCGTGCCCAGCTTGCATCTCGCTAAGCGATAGCGCCGAATCTCCTTCTTGTTCCTCGCTAATCGAATGGGACGAGGCGCCTTTTTGATAGAGGCTTAAGATGTCCGACTTGAGTCCTTCTTGAGTCGCGGACATCATTGGTGATAGTCCATCACCTTCGAACAATTTTGCAATATCCGCTTCCGAGAAAGATCCATTCATTTGAGAATGGTCAAAGGCTCCGGGACCAGTCGACGAGATTCGGATCGCTGTCGAGTCGTCCGGTAATAGATCGCTGAACCGCGTTTCG
>JAYSST010000573.1:0-1198 GCA_043720435.1 Bdellovibrionales bacterium | reverse complement strand
CTAAAATTGACGCCATGATCGAATCCTCTAAAGAAGAAGTGAAAAAAGTGACAGACACACGTGCCGCAGCGACGACCAAACCCGGCGCCAGTGCGCCGACTAAATCTGGTGAAACTAAAAATGCAGCTGCGGGCCCTGGGCCAACAAGCGCAGCTCCAGGCACTCCTGCCGACGCTGGAGTCCTCGACATTGCGACATTCAACCAAGTCGATCTTCGTATCGGCAAAATCATCAAGGCCGAGGCGATTCCCGAGGCCGACAAGCTCCTTAAATTACAAATCGATTTAGGACCGCTCGGCACGCGTCAGATCTTCGCGGGCATCAAAGCTGCCTACGATCCCGCGACGCTTGAAGGTCGGTTGACTGTCGTGGTTGCGAACTTAGCGCCGCGAAAAATGAAGTTCGGCATGAGCGAAGGCATGGTGCTCGCCGCTTCAGATCCTAACGGTGGCGGTGGCAAAGACCTTTTCATTCTTTCGCCCGACAATGGCGCAAAGCCCGGCGACCGCGTGAAGTGAGCGAGCTCTCGCCGAAAGATCGAAGGATTTTACTGGCGGCGCTTGTCTCGGGACATGCTTTCGAAAAATCATTCAATGGTGACAACGAAGCTGCGTTTCGCTCAGCACTCGTCGCGTGCGCCGAAGGCGACTCGATTCTCGTTCAAAAATTGAGTGATCTCGCTTCGAAAGTTTCATTGAGTTACGGTCCGAGACACTTGATGACCCTACTCGTGCCTATTGAACGTTTGATGGGCCGCTCTGCTCGCGACGAGGAGTTTCTATATTTCGAACAAGACGGCAGTTCGCCAGTCGAAAATCGTTCTGCGCGGACGTCGACCCAAGATAATTTGTCATCCGCTGGTACGGCCGCAACAGGTCGCAGTCAGCGAATAGTCCTTTGTGAAAATATCCGCTCGGCTTTCAACGTTGGTTCTATCTATCGTACCGCTGAAACATTTAGCGGCGACGAGGTTTGGCTGACGGGATATTCACCTGATCCGCAGAAGACCGCCATGGGGACGGATCTTGTGATGAAGAGCCGTCGTTTTGAACGAACGAGCGACGCCATCGCTGAAGCAAAGAAACTCGGTTTCAAAATCGTCGCACTTGAAAATTCACCGGGAGCTGTGCCCTTAGAAAAGTTTTTCTGGCCTGAAAACACAGTTTTAGTTTTAGGGAATGAAAGATTCGGCGTGGAC
>JAYSST010000572.1:0-1200 GCA_043720435.1 Bdellovibrionales bacterium | reverse complement strand
CATTATTCATTTTGTAGCCTTGAATTGCATACGAGCGAATCATAGCGAAATCGCCGATGACATCTAGCTGAAGATTCATTTTGAAGCCCTTGAAATAGCCACTCAAGTTCACAGCATTTCCGAGCAAACCCACGGTCGCTTCCATTTCGCGCGGCGTACCGTCTTTGTTTTTGTCGTTGTCGATTGTCATCGACGAAATGGGACCCCAAGCCACTGAATATCCCGTGAGATCGCCACTTTCAGCACGTCCAAGACTCTTGTGATGAAAGGCCGTGAACAACGAGGTCTTAGCAAATATCTTGAACTCTTCGGGCGCCTTCTCACTCTTTGTGACTTTGACGAGAAGTTCGTTGAATCCACCGGGCAGTCTCAACATCTTAGTTTTGCCAACCTCTTCCATTGATGGGATGTCGATCACATTCAAATCAACACCGTACTCAACCGCGCTTGCACCGCCGATATAGTCGGTTGACTGGTTTGTTCCACTGGCCACGTAAAACTTCAGGCTCCGATACGCATCAGAATCCAAAAATTTTTCCTGACGGAAAGTTCGGCCGGTTCCAACGCCATCGATCCAGCGATTGAACGTCGTAATTGGATCAACGATGTGCCCAAGAACTCGCGATAATGGATTTTTACTGCTGCGGAATGCGCGACCCATCTGAAACAAAACTTCGCCGAAGACGAATCCCCCGTACGGAGTCAGAATCGAATCGTTAATGCTAACGACTTCCTGAAACTCGATGAAGTATTCCCAAATGCTGGACGTCACGAACGAAGCGAGCAACGTTTCGGGCCCCGAGAAACCATTCGAACGGCCGACGAGATAGTAACCCGTGCCTGCATACACGTGCTTTCGATTGATGCCAGATGCGTTGTCGTCATAGCGGATCATGTCGAATGAGGTAAGTCTGCGCGGCATATCTTTAAGCGAGTACTGCTGGTCCGGTGCATTGATTTCGTGATTCGAATAGTACCAGATGGCTCCGCCGCCTAGAAACGCCGCGAGTTCGAGCGCGGTCCTTAAGTATTGCTTCTGACCTTCACTCTCCATTTGAAAGTGCTTGAGAGCCGCTTTCCAATTGATGCGCTGACTTGTCGTCTTGTCGACGAATTCGCCGGACTTTTGGTCGACGCCGATCTTTTTCGAAAATCGACTGCCTGATCGAACAAAATGCTGCGCCATCGCGTCTCGAACGA
>JAYSST010000571.1:0-1200 GCA_043720435.1 Bdellovibrionales bacterium | reverse complement strand
CGACGATGATGGTCGATCAACATGAGAAGAACTCGCTTGAGACCAAAGAACTCGCGAAACGGCACAAGATTAATCCTGAAGACAATGACACCGCGAAGATGCTGTACGAAGAAACGAAGAACTCGAATCGCGATCTTAAGCGTAGTGGAAAAGCCGATTTTGACCGAGCCTATCTGAAACAACAAATCACGATGCACGAGAAAGCGCTTTCGACTCTCGACGACACTCTGATCCCGTCAGCGCAGAATCGGGAAATTAAGGCGCACCTCGAGAAGACGAGAACAGCGGTTTCGCAACACCTTCAGCACGCAAAAGATCTGCAAACGAAACTGTAATCTGCATGAACTTTTCGGCCGTTCGGAATCCCGAGCGGCTCAGTTTTCAGCAAAGCTGACAAGACCGAAGACAATTGCGACGATCAATTCGCATTAGCCCGTAGTGCGTGAAGTTCGGCCTTAACCATGAGTGTGATCGAATGCTCATTGTGGATCGTGAAGATTGTTACGTAGGCCGAAAAAAGAACGCACTTTCGCTTGTGATCACGAACACTTAAACCCTCCCCGTAAAACGTGAAAGTTTTCGACAGCACCTGTCTGTTAGACAACTTATGCGACTTTCCGAGTCTGTGCGCCCGCCTGCGTGGAGAGGCCCTTGCATTTCATAGGCTCAACAATGAGCTGAACTGAGAAAACGTGACTTTGGGGCGGGGTACAAGATGAGACAGTTAATTACAAAAAGTCGCGTTCGAGCACTTCGATTCACACTCTTGCTTGGAGTGTTAATGGTTTCTTATCAAAACTGCAGCAGCGAAGTTGCTTTCAAAGCTTCGGAATCTTTGGCATCCCAGGGTGCAGATTTTCTGGACCCGGACAACTCCCCAAGCAATCCACCCGGTGACGGTTCGCCGATTGGCGCCGCTTCATGCGCAGCACCCAAAGTATCAATTGGGAATTCGTGCGTATGCCCTGCTGGTTCGAATGACATCGGAAATTCATGTCTTACGTGCAGTGCGAGCGAAAAGTTTAATCCGATGACGCTGAAATGCGACGCTTTGGACGTGGCGTGCCCTCCTGGCCAAACTTATGATGGGTATAAGTGTGTTGCGATATCGCCGTCGTGTGATTCGTACGTCGAAGTCTCGACAACAAAATTTGTCATTCCACCTCGCAACGTTAACGCCGATGGAAAAGGAAAAGTTTG
>JAYSST010000570.1:0-7529 GCA_043720435.1 Bdellovibrionales bacterium | reverse complement strand
TCGGCTAACATATTGAAATCGCTGGAATTTTGTGGCAATGCGCCGTGTTGTTGCTGGCGAAAAATCGATCAGCTGCCATCCAGATGTCAAGACTGTAGTCACCGGGCTGCGTGGCCGCAGAAAAATCGACGCGGCCATATAGGAACGGCCGCGAACGTCGGAATCGGATTGGTTATTCAGAAAATGGTCGGCTCGATAGTTGGGGGCGGGCCTATAGACCGAGTTTTTGTTTGATAGCTTGGAGTTCTCGGTCTTGCTGATCGAGCCTTGCCTTGAGAACTTGGTTTTCTGCTTCGAGGAGTTTGGCCCTTGCTTCCGAAGCCGCCTTCACTGAAGCGATCTCACGGTCCATTCCTATAAACTTGCTGGAAAGCTCTTTAATAGCGGCGACGACGACAGACACGATCTTGCCGTACTCGAGCGAACGGTAACTGTCTGCGCCTCGATTCACAACTTCGGGAAGGACCATTTCAACTTCCTGCGCAATGAAACCCAGTTGGTGTTTGTCTTCAAACCCTGTCGCCTTTGGATTGCTGCGGTCCCAGTCATAAAACACGGGGTTGAGGCGATTGACGATCCCGAGACCGTCGATCACAGGGACCACATTGGTTTTCAAGCGACCGTCAGAAACAGTCGTGTAGTTGGACCATATGCCGTTTTGACGGAACTCGAAAAGTGTCGACACCGTATTGTAGCGGATCATCCCGTCAATGGCGGCGCCGGCGAAGGTCCCTGGTGCACGAGGTACTATGATCGCACTTGTTGTCGTGCTCGTGTCCATAATATCTAGGCGAGCGCCAGGCGTTGCTGTACCGATACCCACACGGCCATCAGAAATGATTCGCATACGTTCGTTGGGTCCAGCACCCGTAAGCATCGTTATATCCCCGCCACCAGCAGCATGAAGTCCAACTCCCGCCGCCGTAGAAGCGGAACTTAATACCAATCTTGCTTGATACGAAGGTACAGGACTGTAGGAAGATGAATATGAAGATAGTTGTCCAGCCCCGTAATCATTCGCAAAGACGAGACTCGCGCTGGCGTTATTAGCGGCGGTATTTCCAACTTTAATCTGGGTGTCAGAAGATACTGCGTTGTTAGAAATATGTAAGTACGCCGAAGGGCTTGTCGTACCGATGCCGACGTTGCCACCCATGAGCGTAGCGGCAGGACCAGCGCCTGCTTGTGTAACGGCGACCGCGGGTGTTGCCGAGTTCGTATTGTTAACGAGTGCACCAGTCATTGGAATCGCACCGTTAGCTTGGAAGTCGCCGATGCCCGCATTGTAGAATTCCCAAAGGTTCGTCCCGTTGTTCCAACGAAGGCTTTGTCCGTTTTGACCGACAGTGGGAGGCGTCGGCAAATTTCTTGTCATGAATTTTGTGTCGGCATAATTCTTAGTTGCAGCGCCGTCCAAAAGGGTCGGATCCACGAGTCCAGTAATCTTTCGCGTACCTGCAGAACCCCCGTCGATATCCCAATCGGCCGTCAAAATCGACGTCCCGTCTTTGCGTACAAAGTTCGAATCCGAACTCGTAGTGACGGCGTCCACATATTGTTTCGTCGCCGCGTTGAGATTGATAGTAGGATCGGCCGACAATGTCAGAATTCCTGTCATCGTATCACCGGTTCGCATGACCGGCGTATAGCCGAGGCCTGATGTGATATCTGGACCAGACAGATTCGTGTTTATCCAGTTCACGCCGTTATAACGCAAAAAGTTTCCTGCAGCCGGAGCTGTGACCGATATACCGGTGCCTCTGATTCGGTCCACCGAAATTGTGCCGAAGTTTCCCGACACATCTCCACCGAAAGTTGCGCCCGCGGGTAAAGCGTTTATGATTCGTGCATCGTCACCCGCTGCGACTGTGCTCGCGGTAGTTCCGACGTTCAAAGTTAAAGCTGGAGTCGTTGTGCCGGTTACGACTGTCAGGTACGGATTGGCTGAAGAAACGGAAGTGACCGTTCCGGCGCCAGAAGTAAGCAGGACGCCGTTCACTCGGTAGTTACCTGTGATATTCAAATCACCGTTGACGTCAAGTTTATAAGCCGGAGCTGTCGTGCCGATACCGACGTTTCCGCCAGTGGTCATACGCATTCTCTCTACGCCGACTGTCGTGAATCCAAGAACGCCGCCTGCCGGTGAATAGAATCCGGTATTGGGGTCACTGGCAAATTTTACGGAAGGAGCCCCAACGACACCGTTCGTCGCAGTAATCTGCCCAGCCATCGGAATGGTTCCGTCAGATCTAAAATCGCCACTCGGTGCACCGCTACCGACTTTCACCCAAGTGGTACCGTCGTCGCGGTAAATCTCGGTCGAATCAGTTGCGATCCAAACGCGACCGGCCGTTCCCGGTGCTCCCTTCGAACCATTTAGACCACTTTGGACACTCACAGTACCGCCGGCGTTTCTCACCGCATCGTTGATACCATAGCCAATAAGCGTCGTCGGCGCAGCGGTGATCTTCGACCAAGGAATGATCGGCACGTCGTTCGCCACCAACGGACGGAACGTTGGCGCACCCGTAACGGCATCCGGCGAGGCAAAAACTTTGTTCATCGTTTGCGTTGCCCACGATGTCGTGATCGTTCCTGCCGTCGTCACCGGTCCGCCAGAGACACTTAGTTCGGTCGGCGCCGTGAACCCGACGCTAGTGACGGTTCCAGACGAAGAGCCAGTAGCAACTTCACCGGCCGCAATTCCGTCCCAAACCATCATCTTATTAGTCGTTGAGTTGAACCACATCTTACCTTTGTCACCGAGACCCAGACCCAGCAATAAGGTAGTCTGATCACCCGCAGTAAAGCTTCCCATCTGCAATGATTTTGTAGGCGCCATCACCAGGTTACCGCCGGTAACCGTTGCGTACTTCGAGCTCGAACCCGCGATCAGTGCCACGAGTTCGTTGTAAGAAGCCGTGGTAAAAATCCCGTTCATATTCGCTTGCGATAATTCAAAACCGGTCGCGACGTTTGTCTGAATCAGGTCCGCCGGTGCGAGATTTCCGACGGTATCTGAATTTCCCGCTTGCAGCGAAAAAGCGGTCGAATTCAGAGCGTACGCAGGAAACGCATCCCAGATGGCTCCATCATAAACGTGAATCTGTACGTTACGTGCGTCCGCAGTCGTTGGAGTATAAGCGGTACCGACCGAGCATGTGCCTGCGCCCGTGGTAAAAGTTCCGGTGTTTCTGAATGCATCCGTGAAGGTCCAACCGTACGCGGTCTCGACCGTACCCGAACCGGCATTCAAAGCAACGGCGAAGCGTCCGCTCGAAGTCGACAAATTGACCGTGAAAAGCTCGCTGTACAATAGGCAATTCTCAGTACCCGGTGACCGGATTTGGATTCGAATTTGCGCGGCCGGATCTAACAATGGTGTTCCATCGGGTTCGGTGAGACGGCCCTCGATCGGCATCTTTGCTGGTACTCCAGCGAAGGCATTCAGCGACGTAGCGATCACGAGAAGTGACATCAAGAATTTCATGCTTTTCATCGAGAACCATCCTTACCTAAAACCATTCGAAAACCGTTCGTCGTCGAAACCCGCTTAACGCCATCCGAGCTATCGACTGCGCGATAGAATCGAAGGCCGCCAGTACTGACCAAAATTGGTCCGCCACTTTCTTGGAATGAAGCTATGCAAACCGCTGGCATTGAAAATTGGCTGGCAACGGTTGCGCCGGGATCAGTCACGTTCACGGTGACCGATACCTCCGCCGCATCGACGTTGAAGTTTGTTTTTCCGACCAAAGAGAGTTTCAAAAGATTGATTCCGGTCAGCGATTCGTCAGTCAGAGTCGGACATGCTTCAGATGCCGAGCTCCGCGAATAAGCGAAGATTTCGAGGTTGTAGCCGGTCCCGCGCGGAACCGTCAGTGTCGATGCGCTTCCAGGCGCCTGAAACGCTGTGTGAATTCCAAACGGAACATCACAGGCCGATTTTTTTGTCCCATTGATAATGCCGCCGGTGACGTTTGCGAGATAACAAACCTTCGCGAAGTCCACAGACATCGCACCCACTTTGCCAGAAGACCGATTCGCTGCTGGGAACGTGAGAGACACGACACCAGAGCCTTCGTTTTTCTTTTGGCAGGACACCAAGAATACTATCGCCGATAACAATATGAGACGTCGCAACAAACCCTCTTCGCTAAACACTTAAGCCAGAGTTCTGTTCGACAAAAGTTGGACACATCTTAAGGAAGTCTTGTTACGAGACGGGGCTTACGTCGCAATTAGAGACAGACAGTCCGTCTCATTGGACTGGGCAAAGATCTGGTTAATTCGCTTTCGGCGGCTCTGTTTTGGAGCAGCTGGATTTTAAATCAGCCCATTCTGCATCTGTCAGTATAGAGGGCTCGGTTTTTATTTTTTCAGCACCATCAAAAAGCCGGACGCGATCTTCGTCAGCCGGATGCGTGGACAGAAAGCTAAGCGCCTTCGGACTGCTGAAGCGCTTCTTCATTCGTTCGAAAAAATCCCTAAGGCCCACTGGTGAAATCTCGGCCGCACTAAGACGAGCAAGCGCTCCCGTATCGGCCTCTTGCTCCATCTCACGGCTCAGTTTCAATCCAAATATTTGCGCCGCGGTGCTAGGATCGATCAGCAGAATTCCTGAGACATCACCCGCAAGCGCGTTCAGCAGTCCGGTAAAAAGAGTTGCGCGAATGATGGATTCAGTGACGTGACGGCCCTGAACATGTTCAATCTCGTGTGCGAGGACTCCCGCGAGTTCATCGGCACTTTTCGCATCTTGCAGAAGCGGTTTGAAAATCCAGATTTCGCCGCCCGGAAGAGTGTAGGCGTTGACGGCGTCGATATCGAGAATCGCGACACGAACTTTTGATCTATTTTCTGGGTCAGCTGTGAAAAGCCGCGACACCATTTTGTCGAGCGCTCCGGATTGCGTGTCCGAGAGTTTGCATTCTTCGTCCATCTTATCCTGCTGAATAAGCGCGAGCAGTTTTCGCTCCTGTTCGAGCGTTACTTTCGACGCAAGATACTTTGTTACAACACGAGAGTTATAAAGTCCGTATCCCACCAGAATCGCAAAAATAACAAAACAAGGAATAAGAAGATGTGTCGTAGAACGTAGGTCGTCGCGCTTCCAAACTCTTGGTTTAATTTTGAGACCTGCGACGATCTTCGGATCTAAAATTTCGACTCGGTCGTCGCCTGATCCGCAGCGGATCACGACCGCGACGGTATGGGACGGGTCGCGATAAATGGAGTCGACGGGCCACCGCCCGACCGTCTTTCCGTTAAGATCAATTCTTAGACTCGTAGGATCTTCGAGGCTAAGCGTGACCGGATGTGAGACGGGACTTTGCCCGTCGAAGTATTTTCCGTTGGCGGACACCTAAAAACCGAGATCCAGATCGTAGTCCATGACCGCTTCTTCGGCCAACGCATTACCGTCGCTGGCTCGTGCTATGACTCGAGTCATATCGATTTCACCTTCGACTTTTACGTTCGAAATGAAGAGTCGAAGCCCCCAGTTGTAAATCCATGGCATGGCCAGACCGAGAGTCATGATGGTCCCGAAGTAAGCGCAAAGAGCGAAAACCAGCAGGTCGCCGCCTTTGAGTGTGAATAAGAATCGCGCGTTTTGAAATTTAGTATGGTTCAAACGGAACTCGGTGAGCGACCGAATCATCCACGGGATATAGAACCCGAAGGTGACGATCGACAAAAACACTCCCTTGAAGAAGAGAAGTGCATACTCGCTCGAGTCAGCGCCATAGCTGAAATATCCAGTTCCAAAGCGAGAACGATTCGTTAGAAATACTTTCTGAGCATTGCTAAACCATGGAGTGTAAATGCCCAGCGTGATGGCGGTTAAGAACACGCCTTTGAAGTAAAGAATCATGAACTGACGTGTGCTGTCTTTATCCTTGTCGACGCCGAATCGAACTTCACGCCACTTCGTTCGAGAAAGCCGGTACTTTAAACCCGAATAAATCGCGATGGATATAACGGCGATGTAAAGAATCGGTGTTATAAGTGGCACGATATACTTCATCGGCGATATGATGGCTTGGAGTATCGCGACTGCGATACCGTAGCCAATGATGATCCCGACGAGTTTCATCCAACCTTTGAAAAGTTCTTCTCCGGTTCCGACATACGCTGCGCGATCGCCGAGAAAAGACGTGTGCCCCCAGACGTAACGTCGAACATTTGTCCGTGCCCACGCGCGGTAGATCGTAAACGTAATGACGGTCAGCAAAAGATTCTTAAGCATAAGAAGAGCCATCTCGGTTCCATCGCCCGAATATTCAAGCGAATAGACCGACGACGAACGAGGCGATTCATCGTTGTTCGTTACTGCGCTAGCCTCTGTCATAGATTCTCCCGCGGCCACCGTTAGGGTGGCTCGTGTGTTCAGCAAATTTTGAAGAAGCCGAGTTTTGATTTAAAGGATTCAGAAGTCAAAAGGTCCGTTCGATAGCGCGCGGATCGCGTCCGGATGGTTTTCGCAGAGCAACACCGCCGGTGTCACTCTGCGGCTCGTACGCAACCGCACTACGCGACCGCACCATGCGCGACATGTCCAGAACTTCACTTCGGTTCGTACTGTTTTGGTGAAACCGAGAATCCGCGTGATGAGTAAGGCCCTCGAGCTTAATGACTTTCTTGGTGAGCCGAACGTCGATCTCGCCGAGCAGCCGAGAATTTCGATGTCTTTCAGTTTGAGCGCCTGAAATGTCGAGTAGTTTAATTTTGAATCGATGAACTTTGGGTTCTCTAATCGACGAAGACTGCACCAATTAATTCCGACGAGGTTACAAGTTTCAAAGACGACATCGCGCATGGACGTGTTGACCAGAGCCTGATTCGCCATATTACAGTTTGAGAACTTACATTCGAAAAATGAAACCGATTTCAAACTGAAAACAGTGAAATCCACGGCCTGAAATTCGCAGTTTTCGAACGACGCACCGAATTCGATCTCGGTCACGCGGAACGCGTAATGCTGCCCGTCGAAATACTCTTACGGTGCGTATTCCGTCTTCAATCGTTCGTAGGTGTTGAAAACGATCGGACAGACGTGGACGTTTCTAAGGGTACGGTTGATGGTGCCGACGAAATCTCCTTGATCTAGATATGGATACTTTCGGCACAGCTGCGGGCGGGCATTATAAACCGAACAGCGATTGCTTTTCAAAAACGGGCAAGGACGTTGTCGCAGGACTAAGTCTCCTTCCGCGTCCAGACGCATATATTTTTTTTTAAATTCCTGAGTCGTCATTTCGGTTCGAGTTGCGAGGTCGCTCACGTCTTTATAATCCGGAGCAATGACGAGTGCCCGACAACATTTCGCACAGGCTGTGCAATCAATAGCGGCGGCGACCTCATCCGAAATTTTTCGGACCACCTGATCTACTTTCATCGGATCTTGGGTCTTGAGATATCTGGCGAATGCGATGTCCACTGCCGAATGCTTTTGCGCGAACGTTTCGATCTTCTTCGAATCGATGACGTAGTCACGATTCGGCTCATGAAAAGCAGCTTCCATATGA
>JAYSST010000569.1:0-7529 GCA_043720435.1 Bdellovibrionales bacterium | reverse complement strand
GCTGTCGAAGCCGGGCGTTGGCTGAAGAGTCAGGGACACAAGTTAATGGGAATTCGCCTCGATTCGGGCGATCTCGCTTACTTGAGTATCGAGGCACGAAAGATATTAGATGCGGGTGGTTTGCATGATGCAAAAATTGTCGCGTCGAACGATCTCGACGAAAACCTTATCGTAAGCCTTAAACTGCAGGGCGCAAAAATCGATATCTGGGGGGTCGGAACAAAACTGGTCACCGCGTATGATCAGCCTGCACTCGGCGGAGTCTACAAAGTGACGGCGATAAAAGATGGCGAGCACGATTGGCAGTATCGAGTCAAACTTTCGGAACAAATTGTGAAAGTGACGACTCCAGGAATTCATCAAGTTCGAAGATTCATGCAAGATGGAATTTTTAGTGGCGATATGATTTTCGATTTGCGGCACGCGCCCACATCGGATTCGACCATGGTCGACCCACTCGATTACACGCGACGAAAAGTCTTTTCCGTCAGAGCTGCATATGAGGACTTGTTAAAGCCAGTCGTTAAAAATGGCCAAGTCATCGCGAAGCGGTCGTCGGTAACAGAAAATCGTCGGCGATGCGAGCAAGATTTAAAACGGTTGCACCCAGGTATTGTTAGGTTCCTGAATCCGCACCCGTACCCAGTCGGCTTGGAAGAAAAATTATATCAAATCAAAACGGATCTGATTCTTGCCCTGAGAGGGATCAAGCAACAGGAGGTCTCGTGATTATCTATTCAATCAACGGCTATCAGAAGCTGGCTGCATCGATCGCGGTCAAAACAAAGTCACAGATGGGCGAGGTGACAACCAAGCGTTTTCCCAATGGAGAACGTTACATGCGTGTCATGACTGATCCGAGAGATCAAGATGTGGTCATTGTCGGCGGCACAGTTGATGACGCCGCAACTTTAGATATTTTTGATTTAGCTAGTGGGCTTGTCACCGACGGTTGCCGAAGCCTAAAGCTGGTGATTCCATTTTTTAGTTATTCAACGATGGAGCGTGCTGTAAAGCCTGGTGAAGTTGTAACGGCGAAGACTCGCGCACGACTTCTTTCAGCAATTCCTGTCGCACCACTTGGAAACCAGGTCATACTTCTCGATTTGCATTCGGAAGGTATTCCCTTCTATTTTGAGGGCACTATCAAAACACTTCACCTCTATGCGAAGTCTTTGATTTTGGCTGAAGCGCGTAGAATGGGCGGCAAAGATTTCGTTCTTGGCGCTGTGGACGCAGGCCGGGCGAAATGGGTCGAATCTTTGGCAAATGATCTCGGAGTCCATGCGGGCTTCATTTATAAGAAGCGAGATAGCCAGGGCGCGGTCACAGTTTCGGGAACGAACGTGCCAGTACTGAATAAGCCCGTCGTCATTTATGACGACATTATTCGTTCGGGATCTTCTGTTTTTCAAGCGTGCAAAGCGTACCGAGAAGCAGGTGCATCTGAAATATACGTCATCTGTACCCATGCCGATTTCACTGATACCGCCGTCCAAACTTTGGAAAAGTCAGGTCTGGTGAAGGCAATAGTTTGCACTGATAGCCATCCCGATGCGCTCGCGGCCGAAAGCAGCTTTGTAAAGGTGATGTCGACCGACGATCTATTCGCTCGGGCTTTGAAAGGAGATCGCCATGTTGATTAAAGTGGCGGGGGCAACCCTCAATCAGATTCCGTTTGATTGGTTAGGAAATGAAAGGCGTATTCGCGAGGCGATCGAGCTTGCTCGGCAAGATCACGCGAATTTGCTCTGCCTGCCCGAGCTTTGTATCACCGGTTATGGCTGTGAGGACGTTTTTTTTAATCCGCACATGCAAGAACGCGCGATGGCGCTTCTTGAAGCGCTCTTACCTGTAACAAAAGGAATGATCGTTACCTTGGGATTACCGCTTTATTTTCAAGGTAGCCTCTTCAATGCAACGGCGGTTTTAGCGAATGGAGATCTGGTCGGTTTTGTTCCGAAGAAATACCTCGCCGGCGACGGCGTTCACTATGAGCCCCGATGGTTTAAGGCATGGCCGATTGGACACGCAACGAAGGTTGAGCGAAACGGTGTCATGTATCCGATCGGTGATTTGCACTTCGATTTCTCGGGCTTAAAAGTCGGCTTTGAAATTTGCGAAGAAGCTTGGGTTGCTCAACGACCAGGGGCAGAACTCGCGCGCCAAGGCGTCGACGTCATTCTGAACCCGAGCGCAAGTCACTTTTCGTTCAATAAATTTAAGGTTCGCCAAGGTTTTGTGGCCGAAGGATCGCGAGCCTTCAACGTGGTTTATGTTTACGCGAATCTCAATGGGAACGAAGCGGGCCGAATTATTTTTGATGGCGGTGTTCTGATTGCGAACGGTGGTCAAGTCGTTGCCCAAGGTGAACGCTTCACTTACAAGGATGCTCTCGTTACAAGTAGCTGGGTCGATCTCAATCGGAATCGAGTGAACCGCTCGCGACTTGCAAGTTTTAAGTCTGCTCTCGATCAATCGGTCGATCTGTGCATCGAAGTGGACTTCAAGCTTCCCGAGTCAAACGGCGTAACGACCGCGCCGGCGCCGACGGCAGGATGGGAGTCGTCGGCAAACATCAAAGAAGAAGAGTTCTCCCGAGCAGTTGCACTGGGTCTCTTCGATTTCGCTAGAAAAAGCCATCAAAACGGTTTTGTTGTTTCGCTCAGCGGAGGCGTCGATTCCGCTGCCGTGACTTTGCTTGCAAGGCTTGCACTTGAGTTCGGACAAAACGAATTGGGGTTCGCGGGTCTGAAGCAGAAACTAAAACACATCCCGAAAATTGCTGAATGCGCGAGTCTTCAGGAAATGGCTGCGCTATTTCTGACAACGGCATATCAGTCGACGGAGAACAGCTCAAAGGACACGCTTGCAGCTGCTGAGGCTGTTGCGAAAGATGCTGGGGCTACTTTCTATAACTGGAGCGTTGATAGTCTGGTGAAGGATTATCTGGGTCTCGCCGAAGAAGCTTTACAGGAGAAACTCACCTGGGAAAAATACGATTCAACGTTGCAGAACATTCAGGCGCGTGCGCGTGGTCCAAGTATTTGGATTCTTGCGAACGTCAAAAGCGCATTGCTCATTGCCACGAGCAATCGTTCGGAAGCAGCTGTTGGTTATGCGACTATGGACGGAGATACCTGCGGAGGTTTGAGTCCGATCGGCGGTATCGATAAAAACTTTTTACGACGTTGGGCGCAGTGGATGGCCGACAAGGGGCCTGAAGGTGTCAGATCCTTCCCTTCGTTTCAAAAAGTCTTAAGCAAGCCGCCGACAGCTGAATTGCGCCCTTCAATCAAAAAGCAAACGGACGAAGACGATCTGATGCCCTACGAAATTCTTGATGCCATCGAAAAGTTGGCGATCCGCGATCGTAAGTCGCCTCTGGAATGCCTGCAGTCACTGCAAGGAGCTGGCGGGACTTCGACTGTGCAATTGAAGGGGTGGGTCGCAAAGTTTTTCAGGCTTTGGTGTCGAAACCAATGGAAACGGGAACGATATGCTCCGGCGTTTCATCTGGACGATGCGAGTCTTGATCCAAAAACTTGGTGTCGGTTTCCGATCTTATCAAGTGGAATGGAAGAAGAGATTAGTCTAATGGAAGCTAAGGGTTAAAGATGAGTTACGCGTACACATACCCACGGCCCTCCGTAACCGTCGACATCGTTATTTTCGGATTTGATTCGAAAGACGAGCAAAAAGGCTTGTCGTTGCTTCTGATCCGCCGAGGTGTTGAACCGTTCAAAGATGAATGGGCGTTGCCTGGTGGATTCTTGAAAATGGATGAGACGTTGGAAGAGGCGGCCCGGCGCGAATTGAGTGAAGAGTCTGGCGTTGAAAACGTTTATCTCGAACAGCTCTACACATTCGGAGCACTCGAGCGTGATCCGCGCGCGAGAACCGTGTCGGTTGCTTACTTCGCTTTGGTGGAAACTTCAAAATTTAGCTTAAAGGCGAGTACGGACGCAGCAGAAGCCAGGTGGTTTCCGATCGGTCGGCAACCAAAACTTGCATTTGATCATAGTCGAATCGTGAAGGTTGCGATTCAGCGTCTCCAGAACAAGATTCGATACGAACCGATAGGCTTCGAACTGTTGCCGAAACAATTTACTTTAAGTCAATTGCAGGAGCTGCACGAGGTGGTCCTCGGCGAAACTTTGGATAAACGAAATTTTCGAAAGAAGATTCTTAGCTTTGGTGTCCTAAAGGAGCTTGGTCGCAAAGTTGAAAACGTAAGACATCGATCACCGCAACTATTTAGTTTTGACGAAACAAAATTCAAATCTCTCACAAAAAAAGGGCGGAAATATGAAATCTGAAAACGCTCCCCGGAAACACGACCAGAAACGTGCGCTCATTCTCGTCGACATACAAAATGATTTTCTCCCGGGCGGGGCCCTCGCAGTTGCGAGAGGTGATGAAGTCATTCTCGTTGCAAATCGTTTGGCGCAAAGTGACTTGTTTGATCTTGTGATTGCGACTCAGGATTTTCACCCGGCAAACCACCAAAGTTTTGCTTCAAATAACCCCGGGCGAAAACCCGGCGAGATGGGTGAACTTGCGGGTCTTCCGCAGGTCATGTGGCCGAATCATTGTGTTCAAGGGACTACCGGTGCAGAGTTCGCGGCAAAGCTTGACCAGAGTCGAATCAGCAAAGTTTTCCGCAAAGGTCTTGATCCGAAAATCGATAGTTACAGTGGTTTCTTTGATAACGGGAAACGCCATAGTACTGGGCTCGGAGAATATTTGAGAAAAGAAGGCGTTGGTGAAGTTGTCGTACTCGGGCTTGCAACCGACTACTGCGTGAAGTTCACTGCGGTGGATGCGTCCGAGCTTGGTTTTAAAACAATTCTGGTTGTTGATGGGAGCCGGGCTGTGAATCTAAGTTCTGGAGATGGTGACAAAGCCGTAAAAGATATGGAACAAGCCGGGATTAAAACTGTTACGAGCGCAAAGCTGCTTACAGAGCAAACATGAGCACCAAGACAGCGGTCATCATAGGGCGATTTCAACCGTTCCACATAGGCCATTTCGATCTCATCGAAGCCGCGCTCGAAAAACACGAACGATTGGTGATTGTTCTTGGCTCTGCGAACGGTCCGCGTTCGTTGCGAAATCCGTTCACAGTTGATGAGCGTGTGCAGATGATAAAGAGTGCGTTATCGTCCCGAGTGGATTTGTCGAAACGGGTCTCAGCATTTGTCGGCGTTAGGGATTATTTTTATAACAACGAAGGTTGGGTGAATGAAGTTCGCGAGAAGGTCCGTGAGGTGGCTCCCGGGGAAGTGACGCTGATCGGCCTTTTGAAAGACCAGAGCTCTTCGTACCTAGGCTGGTTTTCTGACTGGCCACTCCAAAATGTATCAGCACGGATCGATGTACACGCCTCGCCACTTCGCGAGAATTTTTTTCGCGACGTTAATTCCATCGGGAATCTGGACTCACTGTCACCCGAGGTCAAACAATGGCTTGCGAAGTTTGCGCAAACTCCTGCCTACGAAGTATTGAAGGCGGAACAGGCGTACGTCGACGCCTACAAGAAGAGTTGGTCGACAGCGCCGTTCCCTCCAGTGTTCGTCACGACAGACATCCTGCTTTTGTGTAACGAACATCTGTTGTTGATCAAACGCAAAGGGTTGCCCGGAAGGGGGCTGTGGGCGAATCCGGGTGGCTTTCTCGACGGTAACGAACCGTTGCTTCAGTGTGCGATTCGCGAGTTAAAAGAAGAAACGGCCGTCGACATAACTGAAACTGAACTCAAGAGCGCCTTTGTATCTGCGCACGTCTTCGACCATCCGTTAAGATCGAGCCGCGGGCGAACGATCACACACGCCCATCTCTTCAGATTGAAAAACAAAACGTTGCCGGCATTCAAGGCGGGTGACGACGCCGCGTCGGCTAAGTGGGTTCCTGTGCTGGATATCGGAAAAATGGAAGACCAGTTATTCGAGGACCACTTTCACATCATAAACTACGTATTGAAGCGCTAGCTGAAAAGACGAAGCCAGGGAAAAACCCGGCTTCGTCTTTTTAAGTTTGATGACTCGGTAGAATTAGAGCTTCGTCGGAATTACGACTTCAGATCGGTAGAAGTCATAAGGCGTAATCCAATTGGAATTCGTTAGGAACGGCTCGTCCGCAACTCGTGACGAAAGCGTCTCGCACTTTGAATTCCAAGTTACATCCATACTTCCGCGGCGCATGCAGAATGGATTCGTCAGCTGATTGAGACTTGTTTCAACAGACACAGGAGTAGTTCCGAGTGTCGTTGCAAGTGATTGGCAAAAGTCTGGATAGTTCGCGCACATCTTATTGAATCCAAACGTGTCGATGAGTGCTGTCGAAGTTTCGGTACGCTTCAGTACATAAAGCGCTGCTTTTGCGGCAAGTCTGTCTGCAACGAAGTCGCTGTAAACGACGAGGCCTGTCTGATCGCTGGCTGCAGTCGCGCAACTCTTCGATGCTGAGAAAGATCCCGCGATGCCATTATAAAACATCGATTGGCCGCTCCATACTTCGCCATTGCGTGTGACATTGATTCGGCCTGTTTCTGGATCGTCTGGTTTTGCGACGTTGCATAACATATCCGTCACCATAATCTGTGACGTCCAGTGTGTGCGATCGGTGTATTTTACCTGAATGTCGATCTTACCACCGCGACTGTCTGGCTTGTCTTTTTCTAAGATTCCAACGTCGAACTGAATTGTATAGAGCTGTGGATTTGCCGAGACACGACCGACAGGTTGCCCACCTTGGCTAATCAGAAAGTCGAAATCGACAAGACTTCGTTTTTTGTATTCGATCGTTAAGTTTTTTTCTTGATCGTGGAATGTGCCGGAAGAATTGTCTGGTGCTTTTGAGAGATCACGTGCGACGTTACTTACGATGGTCGAAGTTATCGCAACAGCTCCGCGACCATATAATAGATAAGCGCGTAGCAATCGCGGCTGACACTTGATGAAGTCGAGACCATCGCAGATATCGAGTTCGGCCGCCTGCGAAGTAATTGCCGAAGAGATTGATGGTTTTAATGACGCTGTCGAAACAGTACCGTTCTCGCTGATCGATTCTGGCAAATACCGGTCTTCAACAGATTTCAAATTAGTGGCCATTGCGTTCAATGTCGTCGCCGAATCCGTTTCTGGTAATTCAGGCGCGCAGCCCATCAAGAGGACTGCCGGTACAAGAAGAAGCCAGGCGTTGTTGAGTTGCTTTCGGTTCATTGATCCCTCCGAGTAACGTTGTTTCTTGATAAACGGATGGTCTGGATGGTTTGTGCCACAAATAATGAAATATGCGTAACTGTCTGTTTTTACGCGTCTTTTTGGCGCGACCGTGGGGATGACCGTGGGTACGGCAAAAGAATCGAAAGATTTGTGGCACAAATCTCCCGGACCAGACGTTCAACAGTTAGACGGAACGAGATAACCTTATGCGTCCGGGGGCGCATATCAAAGAAGAGTCGGAAGCGATCGACTGTAGCGATGAAAGGACCGTTCACATGCTTTACACAAAGCTGGGGCGCCCTG
>JAYSST010000568.1:0-7535 GCA_043720435.1 Bdellovibrionales bacterium | reverse complement strand
ACGATCTCCCCAGGTGCTGCGCCAATGACGAATACGACTTGCCCGTCGGAAGTTTTTCCTACGGCTTTTCCACCTCGGGCTAGGCGCAATGTTTCAAGTTCGAGCGTTTGCCCGACGACTACCGACGACACTATTCGTTAACGATTTCGGACTTCTCGAAGAAGAGAGCCAATTCTCGTTGTGCGCTCGCTGCGCTGTCTGAACCATGAGCCGCGTTTTCGCCAACCGATGCTCCGTGCTTAGCGCGGATTGTTCCTGGCGCTGCTTTTTTTGGATCTGTTGCACCCATCAGGTCGCGGTTCTTCAGAACTGCGTTTTCGCCCGAAAGCGCCATCAGCATCACTGGTCCGGAAGTCATGAAATCGACGAGTTCGCCGAAAAAAGGACGTTCCTTGTGCTCGGCATAGAACTCTTCGCATTTTTTGCGCGAGAGTACCGTCAGCTTCGCAGCCGCAATCTTCAGTCCGTTCTTTTCGAAGTGAGCAATAATGTCGCCAATTGCACCCTGTTTTACGGCGTTAGGCTTGACGATGCTGAACGTGATTTCTTTAGCCACGGAATACTCCTATTTAAAATCTTTCGGTGCCGCTGCACCGAAAGCAGCAAGCGCCAGCGGCGCTTGCGTCGTATTAGTAACCGCTTTTCACCTGGGTTGCCAAGGCATTAGGTCGTAAACGAGCCGAGCTCGCTGGATTCAGCTGCAGGCTTTGCCATTCGCGCTATGAGCGCGGCCTCAGCGGGGGGCTGCTTTTCAAACTCGAGGATTAAATGATTCTCGAGCAGCAGTTGAGGATTAACCATCCACTTAAAAATCTCGCTCGCCATTTCGACTTGGCCAGTCTTCCGGCGAAATCGTCGCGCCGTTTTCCATGCTGAAAGATAGACGAACGGGTAGAGCAGGGGAAAGAGCATCAGAGACGTCGAATTGACTCGTGATTCGTGGATTTGCGTTAGCTTAAAACCCGCTAGTTTGGCAAAAAGCCGAAGCCGAAAAAAACCGGTCAAAAAACAGTGTCCAAAATAAATTCGTGACGGCGCCCCAGTCTTTTCGCCTGGAGATAGCCAAATCGTGTCGTGTTCGTTTGGCGGCATGATGCGGCCGAAGGCCTCAGATTCGCAAAGCAGATAGCTCATTTTACTTTTCAAATTCGAGTAATTTGGTGTCGTCAGCAACAGCGAGCCGCCGATTTTTAGAATGCGCGAGAATTCACGGAAAACGTGGTCTTGGTTGCCCACATGTTCAATACCTTCTTGGCAGATAGCGAAATCAAACTCTGAATCGGCGAACGGAAACGCCGTGCTCAAATCTCCGCGTTCGACCCGAACGTTATCGACGCGAAAGAGCTCGGGAAACAGGTCGACCGCAACAACATCGCTGCCCAGCTTTTTCAGGGAGGCAGACGTGACACCATTACCGGCAGGAAAATCGATCGAGCGCGTGCCGCCTAGAAACGACTGTTTTGCCCTTAAAACGCGAACGACGTGTTCCTTAATTTCTTTTGTTCCATAGAATCTCATCCGCCGCAGTTTTGCTTCGGGTCCGCCCTTTACGCAACCTATTGTAATTGAGCTGACTAGAAACCTGACACTCGAGGAACTCCTACCGCGCCTGTTCCCTTTGGTTTTGAAACGCTTTTGAAAGTGGTAAACTCGCTCTTCGTTTGAATTAAAACAGGAGATTTCGTGAAGACGTTTCAACGCATCTTTGTACTCGCATGCTCGGTCATTCTTTTCGCGGCATGTGGCCAAACTAGTTCTGAAAAAGCGAAAGAATCAGCCGATTCGTCTATCACGGAACTGAAAGCTTCTGCGAACACTCTCGACTCTATGGGAACACCCCGGTCGAGCTGGTCGGACTCGGACTTCGCTCGGTACGAGGCGGCTTTGAATTCATGTGAGGCCAGCGCCAACCGCATCGAGTCGCTCGACGGGAAAGACGGCGTCACCGTTTATGGAACATGGTCGCTCCCGCGCCTGCGAGCTCTACTTAGCACCAACCGAAGCGCGCTTGCAGACGCGAGAGCTGGTAAGACGAAACTTGCGTCCGCTGAGGCGATCGACGCCCAGTTGCGTGAAGACAAGCGTATGCTGATGGCCGAGGGTGCTCCGGAGTCGTCATGGTCGCTCGAGCGAATGGACAAATACGAAGCGATGTTGAATCGTGTCGAGACGGTCGTTAAAGCGTCTGAAGATGCGAAACCTGCTTGGCAACGCAGCGATAAGGTTTTGAAGTACATCCAGGACCTTCGTGACGCCGTAAGATCTGCTCGCGCAGACAAACCGGCTGCCTGAAGGATGACCCGCGACCCCGCGGATAATTTTTAATAGGAGACCCAAGAAATATCTTGGGTCTTTTTTTTCCAAACTTGATTCCATTTTTGCAAAGTTCGTAGGACGTGTTGGAGCAGTTCTAACCTCGGTGCTAGTGTGCGATCCTTCATCGCCATCATTTTTTTCCGAGGGGTATTCCGTGATTTTACGTACTGTGCTCGTCTTGCTTCCGCTCGTTGTCGGTTTTGCCGCCGCTTCGGCAAACGCTCAGTCGGCCGCGGGCCAAGCGCGAACGATTCAAGCCTACGCAACTGGTTGCAACCTCTATATGTTCGACGGGATGCCCGTTTTGAAACTAAATCTCTATGCCACACAGGCAGATGCCGTCGCGAGCAGAACTTCACCGAAGGCACCGCGCACAGACGTGGTTCTCGAATTCGGTCCGGGCCTTGCGCTCAGCCAAGCGAATCCAGCCAGTACGGTAAAACTTATTTGCGCTGCAATTACGGCTCAGAACGCCGAAAAGACGATCGTTGTCCGAACGAATGCTCAGAACATCGTCGAAGCGGTTCAGGCCTACGGCCAAGTTATAAAATCAGATTCGTTTGCACTCATGCCGGCGAACGCTCAGCAGACGATTGCGGAACTTTTGCAGGCCCTCATGCAGAGAGAATTGCAAAACCAAGAACAACAAGAAGCACGGCCTCTCCTAGAAGCGTCGCTAAAACTCTGAAATGTACATTGTTACTTTTGCGCATTTGTTGAGATTTACTCTCACGAAACGCGCAGAAGTAAGAATGTACAAAAAAGACCCGGGATTTCTCCTGGGTCTTTTCGTTTCGAAGAACATCTTCTCGCTCTACCGGAGCGAGGCCTGCAGAGTTGTTCCGAGATCAGCTGGCGATTTTGAGATCGAGCAGCCGGCCGAACGTAAGGCATCGAACTTTGCTTCCGCAGTTTCTTTGCCGCCTGTGATAATCGCACCGGCGTGGCCCATGCGTTTACCTTTTGGCGCTGTCGAACCTGCGATGAACGCGGTGACCGGCTTTTTGAACTCACGCTTGATGTAATCGGCCGCTTCAACTTCGGCGGTTCCGCCGATTTCACCGATCATGATCACGGCATCGGTGTCTTTGTCGCGGTTGTACATCTCGAGGACGTCGATGAAGTTGGTGCCGTTCACCGGGTCTCCGCCGATGCCGACGCATGTCGATTGGCCGATTCCAAGGCGAGTCAGCTGACCGACAGCTTCGTATGTCAATGTACCCGAGCGCGAGAGCACGCCGATGCGTCCGGGCAAGTGAATGTGCCCTGGCATGATGCCGATTTTGCACTGGCCGGGAGTAATTACGCCTGGGCAGTTCGGACCGACGAGACGACTTTTGCGACCCTGCATGTAGCGGCGAACCGCAACCATGTCGAGGACGGGAATACCTTCGGTGATACAAACGATGATTTCGAACTCTGCATCAACGGCTTCCATAATAGCGTCGGCCGCGAATGGAGGGGGTACGTAAATCACGGTCGCGTTTGCGCCGGTTTTTTCTTTCGCCTCGATGACAGTATCAAAAACAGGAAGACCAATGTGTTTTGTTCCGCCTTTTCCTGGAGTCACGCCGCCGACCATTTTTGTTCCGTAAGCGATGGCTTGTTCCGAATGAAACGTGCCTTGTGTGCCCGTGAATCCTTGGCAAATAACTTTGGTGTTGCGATCAATCATAATTGCCATGGCTCAGTGTCCCTTCGGAGCAGGTGACGCGGACTTACCAACAGCGGCGACGATTTTCTTCGCACCATCGGTAAGATCATCTGCAGGAATAATATTGAGACCGCTCTCTTTGAGCATCTTCTTACCGAGATCGACGTTGGTTCCTTCGAGGCGAACCACGAGCGGAACTTTGAGACCCAACTCTTTTGAAGCGGCGATCACGCCTTCTGCGATGATGTCGCACTTCATGATGCCGCCGAAGATGTTAACGAAGATTCCCTTTACGTTCGGATCTTTCAAGATCAACTTGAACGCATTCGTTACCTTCGTCTTGTCAGCACCACCGCCAACATCGAGGAAGTTTGCAGGAGTTCCACCGTGCAGACTGATGATATCCATCGTCGACATCGCGAGCCCGGCGCCATTCACGAGGCAGCCGATGTTGCCATCAAGTTTGATGAACGCCAGATCGAATTTAGACGCTTCAACTTCAGCCGGATCTTCTTCTGTCAAATCGCGGAGCTCGAGAATATCCGGGTGCTTGAATAACGCGTTTGAATCGAAATTCATTTTCGCGTCGAGGCAAATCACTTCGCCTTCTACGGTTTCAACCAGGGGATTGATCTCGGCGATCGAGCAATCTTTCTCGATGTAAGCTTTGTACAAGGCGAGCATGAACTTCACCGCCTTTGAGGCGACTTTGTCTTTCATGCCGATCGCAAAAGCGAGATGACGTGCTTGAAAAGGCTGGAGTCCAACCGCTGGATCAACTTGAACCTTGATCAACTTTTCTGGATGATGTTCCGCAACTTCTTCGATGTTCACGCCGCCTTCAGCAGAGGCCATCACAACAACTCGGCCCGTAACACGATCGAGAAGTACGGCAACGTAGTACTCCTTCTTAATGTTGCAGCCTTGCTCGATGAAGATCTTTTGAACTTCTTTGCCCTGAGGTCCCGTCTGATGCGTGACGAGAGTCATGCCGAGCAGTTTCTTCGCGTAATCGCGAACCTCATCGAGCGACTTCGCGATTTTCACGCCGCCGCCTTTGCCGCGGCCGCCAGCATGGATCTGCGCTTTCACGACGTGGATGGTTCCGCCGATCGACTTCGCGGCTTCAACTGCTTTTTCTGGAGTTTCGACCATCACGCCTTTCAGCGTGGCGACTCCGTATTTGCGAAGAATTTCCTTCGCCTGGTACTCGTGTATATTCACAGCTTCGTTCCTTTTGGCCGAAGCCTAGAATTCTAGTTTCTTGAGAGCTTCGACGAGTTCAGTGACGGCTTTGATCGAGTTATCAAGGCCCTTCTTCTCTTCGTCGTTCAATTTCAACTCGATGATTTGTTCGAGACCGTTTCCGCCGAGTTTGCAAAGAACGCCAACGAACAAACCTTTCACGCCGTACTGACCTTCAAGGTAAGCCGCGCAGGGAAGAATTCGTTTTTGATCTTTCAAGATCGCTTCTGCCATCTGAACAGCCGACGCCGCTGGTGCATAGTACGCCGAACCGGTTTTCAACAGACCAACGATTTCAGCGCCGCCGTTGCGAGTGCGAGTGACGATCGCGTCCACTTTTTCTTTTGAGAGGATCTCGAGAAGCGGAATGCCGCCGACCGAGCAGTGGCGTGGCATTGGAACCATCGTGTCGCCGTGTCCGCCGAGAACGAACGCGTTAATGTCTTTAACAGAAACTTTCAATTCTTCAGCGATGAACGTCTTCATACGCGCGCCATCGAGAACACCGGCCATGCCGAGAACGCGATTCGCTGGGAAGCCAAGGACATCTTTTGCTACGAATGCCATAGCATCTAAAGGATTCGAAACGACGATCACAACCGATTGAGGGGCGTGCTGTTTTACACCGAGGCAAACTTCTTTCATGATTTTTGCGTTCGTCGCCAGAAGATCGTCTCGGCTCATGCCTGGTTTGCGTGGCAAACCGGCCGTGATGATGACGACGTCCGAACCTGCGATGTCAGCATAGTTATTTGTACCGGTGATGCGAGAATCGAAGAGTTCAACGGGAGAAGACTCGTAAAGATCGAGGGCTTTACCTTTAGCAACGCCGTCGTTCACATCGAGAAGAACAACGTCACCGAGTTCCTTCGCCGCGGCCCAATGAGCACATGTTGAACCGACAAAACCTGCACCGATAACCGCGATCTTCTTACGTTGATGAGTGGTAGCCATGGGAATCTCCTTAAATTTTCGTACCGAACTAAATTTTGAAATAAAATAAGAAAAGAGACGGCCTGTCGGCCGTCAGTTACATCTTGCTGATAATCTCTTTGCCGAATTCAGAACATTTGAGCAGCGTCGCGCCTTCCATCTGGCGATGGAAATCGTAAGTGACCCGCTTACCTTTGATCGCAGCGGCGATACCTTTTTCGATCAAGACGGCAGCTTCTTTCCAACCCATGTACTCGAGCATCATTGCACCCGACAAAATAACTGAACCAGGGTTCACTTTGTCTTGGCCGGTGTATTTCGGTGCAGTTCCGTGCGTCGCTTCAAAAACTGCGAAGCCGTCGCCGACGTTTCCGCCCGGAGCAATGCCAAGTCCACCGACTTGTGCGGCCAGTGCGTCTGACATGTAATCGCCATTTAAGTTTGGCAATGCTAAAACAGAATATTCTTCAGGGCGCAAGAGCGCCTGCTGGAACATGCTGTCGGCAATTCGATCTTTAACGATGATTTTGCCAGCAGGAGCCTTGCCGTCGTACTTCGACCACAATTCTTCTTCGCTGATCGAGACGTCGCCGAATTCTGCTTTCGCAAGTTCATAGCCCCAGTCTTTGAACGCGCCTTCTGTAAATTTCATGATGTTGCCTTTGTGCACCAGCGTGACGCTAGGGCATTTGTTGGCAACAGCGTACTCCATCGCTTTACGAATCAGACGTTTTGAACCGAACGCCGACATTGGTTTGATGCCGATCGCACTTTGTTCGCGAATCTTTTTTCCGTGTTTCGCAGCTAACGCGATAAACTCGTTCGCTTCAGCCGTTCCCGCAGCAAATTCGACACCGGCGTAAACGTCTTCGATGTTCTCGCGGAAAATTGTCATGTTCACTTTGCCGGGCTCTTTCACCGGAGCAGGCACTCCTTCGAACCATTTCACAGGTCGAACGCATGAATAGAGATCGAGCTCTTTGCGAAGTGCGACGTTTAAAGACCGAATGCCTTTGCCGACCGGAGTCTCCAAAGGACCTTTGATCGAAACAACGAATTCTTTGATGGCCGTCAAAGTCTCGTCGGGGAAATAGTTTCCGTTATAAACTTGAGTCGCTTTCGCGCCCGCGTAGACTTCGCACCACTGGATCTTCTTTTTTCCGCCGTACGCCTTTTGCACAGCGGCGTCGAAAACTCCGACCGATGCTTTCCAAATATCGGGTCCGACTCCATCGCCTTCGATGAACGTGACGATCGGCTGATCCGGGCATTCAATTTTGCCCCCAGTGCCGATTTTGATTTTCTGACCTGAAGAAGGGACTTTAATTTTGTCGTAGGCAGACACTAGGAACCTCACTTGATGGCAATTTCAATTGGAGCGGGCCGC
>JAYSST010000567.1:0-7539 GCA_043720435.1 Bdellovibrionales bacterium | reverse complement strand
GCCTCATGGGTTCGAAGAGAGAGCAAGGGTGGTGCCCTCGGCTCATCTGTAACACCGTCAAATAATTACGGAGTTTCAGCGACTTACAGGGGTTGCCGTCGGTTCCCGATTGGCGCTGATTCAGACCTCGAGTGACGATTAACGGCTCTGCTGAGCAAGGCAGGACACTGAATCAAAAACTCGGAACTACTTATAACGAGGGGGGTGATTCGAAAGTTTGATTGGGCTAAATTGCCTGCGTGATCTGCTCAAAACGTCCAATTTCGAAAAACGTGTTTATCTTCGCGATTCTTCTGATGGTCGCATTCAGTGCGAAATCGGTAGAAGCGGGTAGCCGTTGTGAGGATCTGTTTGAACAAACGACGTTCGAATTTAGCGCCGTACGAGCGTTGGTAAATCTCTCTCCGCGAGGGGGCACCGGGTTTGCCGTACTGAAAACTCCGGTTATATTCACCGTCGACGAGATCGAACAGCTTCATTCGATGGTTGTAAATCAACACATTCCGCCGTCGTGGCGTCTTCGGGAAAGGGGCACTCTTCGAAGAGCTGAAGTTCAGAGAATTCGCGATGCTCTCGGAGGTCATTTAGCGAATAAACTATTTTCTTTTCTGACATGGTTTGAGAACACTTTGAACCGCAATATGGAAACCAGCGAGCGCAATCGGCTTGGCATTTCACTTCTTCAAATTCGCGTGGAGTCCAAACAGCCGGCAGTGTGGCAGAGCCAATCGGAAAGCTATCTCTCGTTTTCAAAAACAGAATTCGGAGCTAGCATGTCTGCGAACGTTTTTGGTGAGTCGATTCGTCCTGGTACCGGGGCTACTCTTGTCGTGAGCGGCGGGTTAAGAAATGAACGCTTTGATGGAATATTGCCGACGGTTGAACGCCGGGACCCAGATTCAACTAGAACTCAGGAAGCGCATCTCTCCATTTTCGGCGAAGTCGCACCGATCGCGGAACTAAATCGTAATCGTTTCTTTGAATAAGCCGAACTCTTTGCGAAGAGTGTCGGCGATTTCGCCTAGTGTGCAGCCGACTTCCACGGCGTCCACGAGCACTGGCATTAAGTTGTCGGTGCCTTGAGCGGCCACACTGACCTTTGCTAAATGGAAATTTACTTTCACTTGGTCACGGCGCGCTTTAAAAGCTTTCAGGCGCTCGATCTGTTCGGTCGAGACCGCTTCTGAAATCCGCATGATCTCGGGCGAAACTTCGTTTTTTTGAAGATAGTCATTCACGCCAACGACGATTTCTTTTTTCGACTCGACAGCGCGTTGATACTCGTAAGCGGCTTGTTGAATCTCGCGTTGAATCCAGCCGGTCTCGATGCACTTCACGACGCCGCCTTGGCCTTCAATGCGTTCGATGTACTCGGTTGCCTTCTTCTCGAGTTCGTCGGTCAACGATTCGATGTAGTAAGACCCTGCAAACGGATCGACAACATCAGCGGCACCGGATTCGTGCGCAATGATTTGCTGCGTGCGAAGCGCAATAGTTGCCGCCTTTTCGGTTGGCAGTCCCAAAGCTTCGTCCATTGAGTTCGTGTGAAGCGACTGTGTTCCACCCAGCACACTTGCAAGCGCCTGTATGGTGACACGTACGATGTTGTTCTCGGGTTGTTGTGCCGTGAGTGTCGAACCCGCTGTTTGCGAGTGGAATCGTAGCCGCCAAGACTTGTCATCTTTTGCTTTAAAGCGATGGCGCATGATCTTTGCCCACATTCGGCGCGCAGCTCGGAACTTTGCCACTTCTTCCAAGAAATTATTGTGAACGTTAAAAAAGAACGACAGTCGACCTGCAAACGAATCGACGTCGAGCCCCTTCGCAATCGCAGCTTCGACGTAGGTGATGCCGTTAGCGATCGTGAACGCAATTTCTTGAGCAGCCGTCGAGCCTGCTTCACGAATGTGATACCCGGAAATCGAAATCGTGTTCCAGTTCGGAACTTCCTTAGCGCAGAATGCAAAGATGTCGGTAATGATTCTCAAAGATGGCCGCGGGGGAAAGATGTAGGTCCCGCGCGCGATGTACTCTTTTAAGAGATCGTTTTGAATGGTGCCGGTTAATTTGTCGGCCGCGATCCCGCGACGTCGTGCGACCGCAATATAGAAGGCGAGCAAGATACCTGCGGTAGAATTGATCGTCATCGAAGTCGAAATTTTCTCGAGCGGAAGATCCTTCAGCAGAGTTTCCATGTCTTCGATGCTTGAAATCGCAACGCCGACTTTTCCGACCTCGCCAGTCGACATCACATGATCCGAGTCGTAGCCCATTTGTGTTGGAAGATCGAAGGCAACAGATAGGCCGGTTTGTCCGCGTTCGAGCAGCATCTTGTAGCGTGCGTTCGACTCTTTCGCAGAACCGAAACCAGCGTACTGGCGCATCGTCCACAGTCGGCCACGGTACATCGAATCCTGAACGCCGCGCGTGTAGGGATACTTGCCAGGATCGCCGAGGGTTTCTTCAATCTTAGAGTCAGCGAAGGATTTTTCGCCAGGCCAGTCTTTAGCGGTGTAAAACGGCTTCGGCTCAATGCCGCTTGATGTTTTGAACGACTCTTTTCGGGCAGACTCTTTTTTAGATTTTTTTTCGTCCGCCACGGCCTATCCTCGACCGCTGAAAAAAGTGATCAGCAAAAATGTTGCGACGGGGCCGAGCGGTATCGAAAGAAGAAACCAGATCAAACCACTTCGGTTCTTACTTTGTGCGAGACCCGCGTTGATCATCGCCAGTGTGCCCCAGCCGGCGACGTACCCTGGAGAATAATAAGTTTCAATCACAGAACCTCCAGTACGCTCGTTCGCTAGTTTTTCCGACCGGACTTCGCCGGCGCGCTCTTAACAGGTTCGAACAACACAAGCGTTTGCCCTGATTCAACCGAGTCTGACGGCTTCACCAAGATATCTTTGATTTTTACTTCGACCGAGGCGCGCATTTCGTTTTCCATCTTCATCGCTTCCATGATCAGAATCGGCTGATTTGGTTTCACGATATCGCCCTTCTGAACCATGATCTTTACAATCTTGCCTGGCATTCCAGCGACGAGATTGTCGCCGCCGCCCATGGCGCCGCCCTTTTTTAACGATTCGTGCAGAAGAGCTTCGTCGTTGTAAATGCGCACGTTGCGGTAACTCGAGCGTGTGTAGACCGTGTAGTCGATACCCGATCCGTAAACGTCGAGCACATACGATGCACCACCCCAGATGAGGTTGATGATGTTCTCGACGGTTTTATAGTCGTCTTTCGAAATTTCGTAGCGCACCCAATTGCCGCCCTCTTCTTGAAGATTGATCTTCCAAGAACGGCGGGTCTCGTTGATATCGATTTTGAAATTTTTGTCGCCGGCGTCTGTACCGAGTGTTGCTTCAAAGAACATGCTGCGCTCCTTTGGATCGACACATATTACGTATCCCGCAAGCTGTTAGCGCGACCGACCGATTTCCACCGGCTCGTCACATTGTAATCGGAAACGGACTTTGCCTTTTTATCGTTGTAGGCCGCGATAGCCGCTGTGATCAAAAAGACGTGGTCATCGACCTGGTGGAAAAGCTTCGGCATTTTGATTTCAAGATCTTTGTCGCAGAATTGCGTCGTGTAAGTTCCGTCGAGAAATTTTGGCGCCTGCAAAATAGATTTGTGAAGCAAGATATTCGTTTTAATTCCGGTCAGAGTAAATTCGGTCAGCGCACGATCGAGTCGGCGAATCGCCGTCGCCCGGTCTGGCCCCCACGCAATGAGCTTCGCGACCATCGGATCGTAATAAATTGGAACGATGTAGCCTGGATATGCGTAGGAGTCGGTTCGAATAAATGGGCCCTGCGGGTGGCGGCACCGGCGGATGAGGCCCGGCGAAGGGACAAAGGTAAACGGATCCTCCGCGCAAATTCGTGCCTCGATCGCGTGTCCTCGCTGAACGATGTCCTCTTGCTTGAAACTGAGCTTACGGCCAAGCGCCACAAAGATCTGCTCAGCAACGAGATCGATGCCAGTCACCATTTCGGTGACCGGATGCTCAACCTGCAAACGCGTGTTCATTTCCATGAAGAAGAAATCTTTGGTCACGTTGTCGAAAATAAATTCGAACGTGCCCGCACCGATGTACTTGATTGCGCGGGCCGCTTTCACGGAGACGTCTCCGAGCTTTGTGCGAATTGCGGTATCGACAGAAGGTGATGGTGACTCCTCCATCAGCTTCTGATTGCGACGCTGAACCGAGCACTCGCGTTCAAACAGATGACAAACGTTACCGTGCGTATCACCGAACACCTGCACTTCAATGTGCTTTGGATTCTGAATAAAGCGTTCGATGTAAACGGTGTCGTTCTTAAAATAGTTGAGGCCTTCAGAACGAGCCGCGCGGTATCCGCTTTCGAGCTCGTCCATCTCATGAACGACGCGCATGCCTTTACCGCCGCCGCCGGCCGTCGCCTTAATCATCACGGGAAGACCGATCTTTTCGACAATCTTCTTCGCATCCTCAATAGTGTCGACGGGGCCGCCCGAACCGGGAACCGTCGGAACACCAGCTTCGCGCATAAGCCTAATCGCAGAGATCTTGTCGCCCATCGCCCGAATATTTTCCGGCGTCGGCCCGATGAATGTGACGCCAGCTTTTTTCAAAGCTTCCGCAAATTCTGTGTTCTCGGATAAAAAGCCATAGCCGGGATGAACTGCGTCTGCGCCAGACGCCTTAACTGCACCGAGAATTCGATCGATCGAAAGATACGAATCTTTCGAAGGAGCCGGTCCGACATTGTAGGCCTCGTCGGCCAACACAACGTGAAGTGAATCGCGATCGGCGTCCGAATAAACCGCGACCGATCCAATTCCGAGTTCTCGGCACGCGCGAATTACGCGCAACGCGATTTCTCCGCGATTTGCGATCAGGATTTTTTTAAACATAGGTCGTTCAGCCATGCGTGCCTCGTCGCGCCCAAGGCGCGCATTTATTTAGAGGGGGATATTGCCGTGTTTTTTCGCTGGATTCGTATCGCGCTTATTTTTCAACATCTCGAGTGCATCGATGATGCGACGACGAGTCATCGCCGGCTCAATCACTTCGTCGATGTAACCGAGTTCGGCCGCGACGTACGGATTCGCAAACTTTTCTTCGTAATCAGCAACCAGCTTTGCCTTTTCAGCTACAGGATCTTTCGCAGCCTTCATCGCTTCGCGGAAGATGATGTTCACCGCGCCCTCAGCACCCATCACCGCAATCTCGGCTGTTGGGTAAGCTAGGTTCACATCACCCCGTAAATGCTTCGAACTCATTACGCAGTACGCGCCGCCGTAGTTTTTGCGAGTGACGATGGTGACTTTCGGAACGGTCGCTTCCGCATAGGCGTAAAGTAATTTCGCTCCGTGGGTAATGATGCCAGCCCATTCTTGATCTGTACCTGGCAAGAAACCCGGAACGTCGACGAAGGTTACGATTGGAATATTGAATGCGTCACAGAAACGGATGAAGCGAGCCGCCTTGCGCGACGCTTCGATATTCAGGCAACCCGCCAGAACTTGTGGTTGGTTCGCAACGACTCCGACCGAGCGACCGTTATAACGAGCAAATCCAACAACGATGTTCTTCGCGAAGTTCGCGTGCACCTCGAGGAAATAACCTTCGTCGACCGTCATTTTCACGAGCTCGAGCATGTCGTAAGGTTTCTTCGGGCTGTCGGGAATGAAAGTATTCAAAGCCTCTTCGACGCGATCCGGGCGATCTGTCGTAGGTACGACGGGTGGATCGTCGACGTTGTTCGCGGGCAAGAAGTTTAAGAGTTCGCGGATAAGTAAAAGGCAATGCTTGTCGTCGTTCGCTGCGAAGTGTGCGACGCCCGATTTCGTTGAATGAACAACGGCACCGCCAAGTTGTTCTTTCGTCACGTCTTCATGCGTGACCGTCTTGATAACGTCAGGTCCCGTGACGAACATGTAACTTGTGTCTTTCACCATGAAAATAAAATCAGTGATCGAAGGAGAATAAACTGCGCCGCCTGCCGATGGCCCCATGATCGCGCTAATCTGCGGAACCACGCCGCTCGCCAAAGTGTTGCGTAAGAAAATGTCGGCATAGCCAGCCAACGCTTCAACACCTTCTTGAATGCGCGCGCCCCCGGAATCGTTGATGCCGATGACCGGTGCGCCGTTTTTCAAAGCCATGTCCATGATCTTCAAAATCTTGTTCGCTTGAGTTCGCGACATCGAGCCGCCGAAGACGGTGAAGTCTTGCGAATAGGCATACACAAGTTTTCCGTTGATTCGGCCGTAGCCGGTAATCACGCCGTCGCCGGGTGTAAGCTTGTCGGCCATGCCGAAATTCTGCGAACGATGCGTAACGAAGCGATCCATTTCGACAAAGCTTCCTGGATCTAACAACACATCAAGGCGCTCGCGCGCCGTGAGGCGTCCGCCTTCTTTGTGTTTCGCGATCCGAGCCGCTCCGCCGCTCGCTAGCGCGGCTTCGTTCAGCTTCTCGAGTTCGCTCACGCGAGCTTCCGTTGTCTTCGCAACGAAGTTAGCTGTTTTGCTATCGGATTTTGTCCCGTTAGAGACCGATGGTGTCGATGCCATTATGGATAACTCCTGCCATATAAACGTGGGAACGGAATTGTTTCGCGAATATGCGGAAGTCCGCAGATCCATGCGACGGCACGTTCGATACCGAGTCCGAAACCCGCATGCGGGAACGAACCGTAACGTCGCAAGTCCATGAACCACTCAAAATCCTTTTCTTTCAGGTCGTGTTCTTTGATTTTGCGTTTGATCGTCTCGAGACTTTCTTCGCGCTGACCGCCGCCGATGATTTCTCCGTAACCTTCTGTCGCCAGAAGATCGCAGCTCATCGAGCGACCCGGTTCTTTCGGATCTTCTTTCATGTAGAAAGCTTTGATTGCGCTAGGGAAATGGTGAACGAAAACCGGTTTGTCATACTTCGACGAAATGATAGTTTCGTCCGGCGCACCGAAATCGTCGCCGATAATAAATTCTGGGTTCTCTTTTTTAATGATCAATGCCGCTTCGTCATAGTGCAGACGTGGGAACGAACCTTTTACGGGTTCGAGTTTCGACGTATCGCGCTCGATCGCCTTCAGTGCGTCGGGCTGATTTTTCAAAACGCGCTGAACGATGTACCCGATAAATTGTTCTGCGAGTTCCATGTTGTCATAGAGATCGTTGAACGCGACTTCAGGCTCAACCATCCAGAACTCGATCAAGTGACGACGAGTTTTAGATTTCTCGGCGCGAAACGTAGGACCGAAGCAATAAACTTTTCCGAGAGCCGCAGCGGTCGCTTCCATATAGAGCTGACCCGATTGCGACAGATAAGCTTTCTCGTCAAAATACTGCGTTTCGAAAAGATTCGAGGTTCCTTCGCAAGCGCTTGGAGTAAAGATCGGTGCATCAGTGAGAGTAAAACCGCGACCATCAAAGAAATCGCGAACGGCTTTTACGATCTCGTGACGAATGTGCATGATCGCGACCTGTCGTTTCGAGCGAAGCCACAAGTGTCGATTGTCCATCAAGAAATCAGTGCCATGTTCT
>JAYSST010000566.1:0-7545 GCA_043720435.1 Bdellovibrionales bacterium | reverse complement strand
TTTTGCTTGCGACCGTTCCATTGAACAAAAGTCCAATAGCAGCAGGCAACAAGTGCAGCGAAGACCACGAACAAGATCAAACTTGTTGGCGACTTATTTTTTGAAGGAGTCTCGTGACTCGGTTGAAGCGGTTCCATCCGATTCTCTAATCGGTTTTCTCGAAATGATACTGAACCGACCAAGGTCTTGTTGCGTATGAATCAGGCGCACATCAAGATCAAGGTGTAGAGAGGTTAACTATGAAATTCACTCAAACGGTTTTGCGTCCTAGCCTGTTGGCGCTACTCATCGCCGGAACATCGGCCGCAGCACTCGTGGCGGCAGCGACTGTCATTGTCGGGGAAGCGCGCCTTGGCGATGCCGTAGCACTAAACCAATGGCTCGCGCGCGATATCGCATCGCAGTTTACTGGCGTCGCCTCTCGCTCTCTTGCGCGCGCGCAGAAGTTTGGTAACCTCGTTCGTCGCGAATCGGGAACTTTTGATGCCGCCGCTCAACGAGATTTCGATCTCGACCCCAGTTTGAAAGCCGTTTGGGTACTCGATGCGTCGGGTGCGGGACCGATTCAACCACTTGCGCGACTTGAGCGCGATGGATTTACTATATCCGAACCACAGTTCGAAAATATTCGACGCCTGACTGACGCTGCAATTGCCAGCGGTTCCGCAGCTCAGGGAGTTGTTCCTGGCATCAGTGCCGTCGCACTCAAACTTGGCGATATGCCAAGGACAGTACTCCTGTTTTCGGACGAATCGGTTTTCGCGCGAGCAAATGGCGGTCCCTGGGGCGACAAGTGGATGTTGCTGTCGCCGGCGCTCGACAAAACCGAAGCCGTACTGATTGAAGCCACGAGTGAACTTCGCGATGGAACAGACTTTCCTTCATTCGATGAAATTTCGCGAGTTGTAACGGCGCAAAATCCCGCGCGAGAACGTTCTGAATTCACGAGCGAGATGATTGCGACGAATGGTGCCGCCTTTCAAATTTCAGGAGTGCAGACCGGTGCTTTTGGTGTGATCGCAGTTGCGGTGACTCCGCTTGAAGGACTTTTCAACAGTACGGGAGAGTTGTTGAAAATCGCACTCGGTATTGCCGTCTCGGTTTCACTTTTGGTAATGCTATTTCAGAGCGTTCGATATCGACGTAGGTTGTCTCGCCCTGATACGGCCGCCTAGACGTTTGTCGGCATCGGCCCGCCCTAGGTAACGCCTAGGGTTAAGCTTGGATGTTTCTGTCAACTCTCTCGCCGAAAACGCCGAAACGAAGGTGTTGAGGAGCGAGAAAAAATGACGTCGTCAATTAGCGAATTTTCTAATGAATACATTGTTGTAGCAGAAGATTCACCGCCCAATCGGACGATACTTGTCCTGCTTTTACGAAAGCTTGGATTCAAAGTATTGGAGTGCGACGACGGTGAACTTGCATGGCAGGTGATGGAAAAACATCGCGACAAAAAAATCGTCGCAGTTATTTCTGACATCATGATGCCGAACATGGACGGGATGGAGTTGTTGCGTCGCGTGCGAGCTGACGACTTCTATTCAAAAACTCCATTCGTTTTCGTCACGGCAGTATCGGAAAAAGATTATATCTTTGAGGCAAAAAAATTGAACGTTCAGGGCTACATTCTGAAGCCCGTGACCTTTAAAAGGGTTTCACAAAAGCTTCAGGAAATATTCCCGATGAAGAAGTTGCCACATGCAAGTTAAAGGAATTTGCGGGTAATGGGCGCAGCGGTAAAGCAGAAACTGCTATCAGTTCACGAGATAGTCGCGAAGTTGGATGATCTTCCAACTTTGCCTGCTGTCGTCTATGAATTAAACCGCATCATCAACGATCCGATGTCTTCGACGAGCGACGTCGAGAAGATCATGTCGAACGATATTTCGTTAACCGCAAAAGTATTGCGGCTTGCAAATTCCGCGTATTACGCAATTCCAGGTGGAGTTTCGAGTCTACAAAGAGCCATCGCTTACATAGGTTACGACACTGTTAATCAGTTGGCGCTTTCAGCGAGCATCATCAAAGCACTGAATTCAAAAGAGACCACCGGCTTCGATGCTCGAGAATTTTGGAAACATTCGCTGGGTGTCGCGATGGCGGCCGAAGTCATTGCAAACGAAGTGAAGTATAAAACTCCAAGCGACTTGTTTACCTGTGGACTCGTGCACGACATGGGAAAAATTGCGTTGCTGTTGATCACGAAAGAACAGTTTACCGATACAATTAGATATGCCGCCGAGAATAAACTAAGCCTCGTGGAAGCAGAGGAGACGTTGAACTGCGCGCGCCACAACCACATCGGATTTCAACTCGCGTTAAAATGGCGGCTGCCTTATCAAATTCAAATTTCGATTGCGAATCATCATCAGAAAGACCCGATGATGCGCGGTGGGCTTTCGCAGGAAGCCAATCTCGTCGTCGACGTCGTTTTTCTCGCCAATTTATTAATCCACGCACTCCAATTCGGTAACTCGGGTCATCAAAAAGTCATGGGTCTTCCGAAAGACGTGCTCGATCGGCTTTCCATCAATCAAGATAACCTTCGTAAACTGATCACGGAAATCAAAAGTAAGATTGAGAACGCCGATGCGTTTTTGAAGATCATCGGGGATTCTTAAGTGAAAAAGAAAACTACGAATGTGGCGACCGCGCTATTTCGTGGTCTTGTCGAATACTCTGTCGTCGGTATGATCGTGCTGGAAGACTTCGGCGGGGGCCATACTCCCTTGTTTGCGAACATCGCGGCACTCGAAACACTCGAACTCAAAGACTTCGACGGATTTCGAATAGAATCCTTGTATCCTGACGCTGAACGACTCGGAAGTTATCATGGTTTGTCGGCCGCTACTTTGCGGCACGATGGCCTTACGTCGGAAGTCATGATGCGAAAGGCGAATCAGCATCACTTCCTCGCGTCGCTTAGCGTGAAGACGATTCAACAAGATGGACTGACGCTTGTGATGCTTTCATTTCAGGATGTATCCACTGAAAAAAAGCTGACTCGCGACCTAAGTGCCAAGCAATCCGAGATTCAGCGTGCCTACACGGAGTTGCTCGAGCAAAACGTTCAGCTGAAAGCACTAGATCAAGCGAAAGATAAATTTATTGCGCTTACAACACATGAACTGCGCACGCCACTCTCGGCGATCATCGCGACAGCTGACGTGCTAGAACTCCAGCTTTACGAAAGTGAAGAACAAAAAGAAGAGTTTATTCACACAATTGGCGAGCAGGGTCGGCACCTACTCGAGCTAGTAAACGACATTCTCGACTTTGCAAAGATCCGTGCTGGAAAAATGGATTTCTATGTGGAGGCTGTCGATCTTAGAACTCTGGTGAAACATTTAGCCGCCGGTTTTTCACACATGGCTGTCCAAGAAAATATTCGAATTACGGTAATCGACGGGACAAGCTGGCCCGAAGTGTGGGCCGATTCACTTCGTCTAAAAGAAATCATCAATAACGTTCTATCGAACGCCATTAAGTATAATCGTACGAACGGCAGCGTCGTGATCAATGTGAACGAAGCTATCAATGCGGACGGGCGAAAAGTCGCCCGTGTCTCGGTGAAAGATTCTGGAGTTGGGATTCCGAAAGACAAGCTTGCTGTGGTATTCAACGAATTTGAAACCGCGGGCCACGCGTCTCGCCATCACAAGGGAACCGGTCTCGGTATGCCGATCTCAAAACGCCTGATCGAAGCGATGGGTGGAGCGCTGACGCTCGAAAGCGAACCCGGCGTAGGAACCGAGTTTCATGTTGAAATTCCGATGGAAAAGGTTCTCAGCGAAGAGCACTATCGCGCACGTCCTGATGCCGACACCGACTTCGCCGCGTAACACTCGCCCTAGCTACTTTCGCTTTATTCCGGTCAATGACTTTATTTTTTTGTTGGCAGTCTCAACTTTCACACGCGACTTTGCTTGATGGGCTTCAAGCTTCACAATAAGACCGGTGCCAAATTCAGAATTCATTCCGGCTAAGATCCGGACGGCGAGTAGTGCCGCGTTGGCTGCGTTGTCGATGCCGACACTTGCTACGGGAACTCCGCGCGGCATTTGTACGATTGAAAGAAACGAGTCGATGCCTTCGAGTTTTGTGATATTGATCGGAACACCGATGACGGGGAGGGTAGTAGCCGATGCGATCATCCCAGGTAAGTGCGCGGCGCCGCCGGCAGCCGCGATTAATACTTTAAGGCCGCGACCCTGCGCCTCGATGGCGTAGTTCAACATTTGGTCCGGAGTTCGGTGAGCAGAGATCACACTGACCTCGTGCGCAATTCCGAAGTCTTTCAGAACTGCATGCGCCGCCTCTAAAACGGGCCAATCGGAATCGCTCCCCATGATAATGCCAACAAGAGGACCGGCCTTCTTTGATTTCGATGTTTTTTTCAAGCGAAGAACTCCTGCTCTAAAAGCCGATTTCTTTTTCCAGTTTCTGGGCTGTGCGTTTTGCTAATTTTAATGCGCTCTCGGCTTTTGCATCAACGACATTAACATGCCCCATCTTGCGGCCCGCTCGAGACTCAAGTTTTCCGTACCAATGAAGTTCGACGCCGTCTGCATTGGACGTGTTTCTCCAAGGAGAAAGCGTCGAGGACGATTTAGAACCAAGTAAGTTCCACATCGCGAATGCTTTCGATCGCGCTAGTGGTTCAAAGTTTCCGTCAATTTCAAGACCACTGACAGCACGTAAGTGCAGCGAGAACTGACTGAGAGTGAACGCCTCGATCGTGTAGTGACCGGTGTTGTGAACCCGGGGTGCGATCTCATTCACCAAAAATCCATCCGCGGTATCGAAGAGCTCGATGCCCATTGCTCCCACGTAACCGATGCCGTTTAAGAACTTCGTAAGACGCTTCTTGAGTAACAGAAGTTTAGCGGTCTCTTTGATCGGTCCTTTGACCCACAAACAGCGCGAGGCTTCTTGTTTCGATTCAACGAAAGGATAAAAGAAGACATGACCTTTACGGTCGCGAACAGCAATCACCGCGATCTCGCGGGAAAACTTAACCAGTTTTTCTGCGATGAACGGCTCTTTGACTCCGTCGTTTGCAAATGCACCGAGGTCGCCATCCGTTTTGACGACAAAAGTACCGTAGCCGTCGTAACCCCCACGGCGTTTTTTGAAGACTGCTTTGCCATCGAAGGCCACGTAGGCGACGACAGCATCTTGAGCCGAGTCGACCGGGCGCCAAGACGCCGTCGGCAAGTCGTACTCATCGAACAGATTTTTTTGGCTGAGACGATCTTGCAACTTGCCCATAAGTTCTGGCCCGGGCGAAACCGAGATCTTTGTTTGCTTTGAAGCTTCCGCAATCGCTGCGGCGTCATAAAATTCGCTCTCAAACGTCACGCTTGAGCACCGACGCATGAAACTAACCAGATCTTTCACTTTATTTGGGTCGCCCTGAAACCAGTTGGAGGTCACTTCTCGGACTGGATCGCTCTCGTTCGGACTCAAACACGCGACCGGAAGGTTCAGCCGGTGGGCTTCTAAGATTAGCATTCGTGCGAGTTGGCCTCCGCCAAGAATTCCGATGGGCTTCATAAGAAACTAATTTTGACGTGGCCACTAGAACGGGTCAAGACAGTGCAGTGATCCTAGAACGAATTAGCCAATCTCTTCACCATATTGATCGCCCAATCTTACGCGGAGCTGTTAATTTTCCCGTGATGCTAGCGCCAATGGTGGGCTTAAGCCATGTCGCGCTCAGATCTGTCGTGCGCGAGTATCTGCCAAGCGGGGCCATTACGCCGTGGCCAACGGAAATGCTGAACTCAAGGCGGCTCCCGAGCGAAAATTTTGATCTTGTGCCCGAGGTTCTACGCGATCCGAATGAAACGCACCTGGTGCCGCAGATCCTCGGCAATGAAGAAGAGCCGATCCGACTCAGCGTTAAGCGCTTGGAAGGCGAGTGGCGGGCGAGCGGAATCGACATTAACATGGGTTGCCCCGTTAAGAAGGCATTGAGCCACAATTACGGAGTTTCTTTGATGGGCGACTCGTCTTACGCGGCTGATGTCGTGCGAATGACAGTTCGTCACACGACACTTCCGGTGTCGGTCAAACTTCGTGCAGGGTCGAAAATTCCGTCGAAATCCGGCACTGTGCAGGAAGAAGTTTCGGGCATCGACTTCCTTTTGAAATTTGCCAACGGACTTGTCGACGCAGGAGCAGAAAGCCTGACCCTCCATCCGCGAACAGCCGAACAAAAACGTCGGGGATTAGCCGATTGGGATCAAATCCGAATTCTTCGTGAAAGTGTGTCGACCGCAGTGATTGGCAACGGCGATGTTCAAACTGCTGATGACGTTTTTCGAATGCTTGAACAAACGGGTTGCGACGCTGTTATGGTCGGTCGCGCTCTTACCGCAAGGCCCTGGCTGCTATGGCAAGTTGGACTGCGACTCGGTTTTAAAGATCCGATAGGGCGCGAAGGTCAAAAACCTCCATCGACGCCCGAAGAAGAGGGCCAAGAGTTTGGACGCGTGGTTTTGAAAGTGATTGATCGTTTAGCGCTCTATCACCCGCCGCTCGAAAAGGCACATTGGAGCGACGAACTTTTGGTTCGCAAGCTTAGGTTTTTTTTGAAAAACGCAGCGCCGTGGTTACAGTTCGGGCACGAGCTTGAGGCGCGCGTTTCGAAAGCGAAATCGCTGAGTGAAGCGCGGCTAAACGTCGCTAAGTTTTTTGAAATGTCGCATGCGATGACCAGCCGCACAGATTTGCGGTACTAGGGCTTCATCTCAGATTGGTTGAGGGGCGGCGCAGTCAGCGAGCACGACAGGCCGTTGCGTTTGCTGCACAAGAACCAAATTTTATAACTTTCGAGCACCGTGCCCCCGCACCGAGGCGTCACTACCAGTTCGTACCAGCTGCGATAAGCGTCGCGACAACGTCTTGTCACTTCGGAGGCTTGGGCCTCGCAGCTGTTTTCAGGTCCCACTGGAAACACGATCGCAACATAACCCTTAAACGCCAAGTTCAGAACAATCAGGTAGGCATCTGCTTCGAGAACGTCGGCCTGTCCAGCCGCTTCAATGCTTACCGGGCCGCGAGTTTTCGGTGGATCAGCCAACGCAGAGACTGGAACTAGACACAATGTCGCAAGCAGGAGGCGCGTGCCGACGGCAACCGCCGAAGAGCGATAAACCCAGGAAGGACATGTGTTGAGTGTCCGTATCCAGCTGAACAAAAAGACTCCGTTCAAGAAGAGCTGGAACTACCACGGGGCTTTAAAATTCCTACGTCAGGATTTGGTTCTTTGAAAAAAGACCACTCAATCCATTTGGAAACTGCTCTACAGATTCCAAATCGATTGAGTCCGCCCCCGTCACCCGCTGAGCGGGTACAAGGTTAGAGGTTCGCCGAGAAAGTAGACTGAGCAGAAACAAATGATTGGTCAGCCAGCGCTTTCTTCGCAGTTAAATCTATTTTTGCCAGTTCGTAAGGCTCGAGCAACTTCTGCACGTCAACCGAGCGGGCTTCCTTTTGCTTAATTTGTGCAACGACTTTGTCCATATCAAGCGAGATTTT